>JAXEBU010000147.1:0-24355 GCA_034093895.1 Candidatus Choladocola sp.
TGCTGGATCAGCATTCCGTGATTGATGTCGTCTGCGGAGCGATGATGAGCTTTGTACTGCACGGTCTTGTATATCAGGTAGAGTGGAGGGATGCACTTGCAGCGAGCCGGAAGCGCAGAACACTGTTCCGTCGGACGTGAGTAAGATGCAGCTTCAGCTGCCCGAAACAGGCGGATAAAATTTCTTGAAAAAATTTTCAAAATTTGCTTGACAATTCACTACAATTCATATTATAATAGCGAAGCAAGTTGAGGAGCGGTAAAGCAAATCACACTTCGCTATATGGGGTCTTAGCTCAGCTGGGAGAGCATCTGCCTTACAAGCAGAGGGTCATAGGTTCGAGCCCTATAGGCCCCATACCAATTGAATATGGCGGAATAGCTCAGTTGGCTAGAGCATACGGTTCATACCCGTAGTGTCGAGAGTTCGAATCTCCCTTCCGCTATTTGAAAACCGCCTGTTTACAGGCGGTTTTGTTGTTGTGTGTCATATTTTATGTCGTGCTTATTGTGTTTTTTGAAAATATTATTCCAAAACTGAAAAACTTCTGCTAAAATGACTGTAATTTCCCGGGATGTGATTTTACAGGGTTTGATTTTAAGAAAGTGAGGAAAAGACTATGAAGAAAAAACTGCTGTTTCTCTGCTGTGGAGTGCTTTGGCTAAGTCTTCTGACCGGATGTGGAAGCAAGAAAGATGCAGGAAGTGATAAAGACACAGGCAACCCAACCCAGACAGAAACTGTCGGAGAAACTGTTGCTACAGGTGAAGTCCCAGCCTCGGAGCGTGTGGAAACGGAAGAAGCAGTGACACAGCCGGTCTATGGAAATGATCCGAACAATCTGTTCCAGATGGACAATACGGTGTGCTTTGGAAACGGGCGGGTGTATTATATTAATTTCAGCGATGAGGTTGCAAGCTTTGCTCTGGACGGAAGTGATGCAGCGGTTCATGGAGTCATAGGTAATCTCAGCGAGGGCAGCTACGGCGGCAGTGCGCTGAACTGGTATAATGGCAAGGTGTATTACATGATCACGCAATACAGAGAGGATTATACCCGTTTTGTGGAGGTTCGTTCCATGGATGTGGAGACGGGGGAGGAGACTCAGATCGCAGTCTATGATAACAGTGATAATCCCACGTCCAACAGCATGCTGATCATCGGGGACAATCTGTTTTATTCCTGCTATGACACCAATACGAAAACCACATCAGTCACTGTACAAAACCTGATTACAGGGGAATCAAATCTGATTCTCGAGATGACCACCAGCAGCGCTGGTCTGGGCCATGCCGCTTTTGCCAGCGACGGGGCGAATCTGTATCTTTACATATATAATGGCTTTTATTCCGTGTATAAAATGCCCATTTCTGCTGTTTATGACAGCGAACCTTCTTGTGAGCAGGTGGCAGTGGTTTCCTTAAATTCCACAGTTCTGACCGGGGATGGAATGTATACGGATCATACGGATGGTAATACTCATGAATCGTCTTATGTATTTTATGCATATGAGAATTCCGGTGAAAACTGGCCCTATGAGACTGTTCTGGATCATGTGGCGGCAGATGGAGACACGGGTGACGAGGAAGGGATCATAAGAAATCTGATATGGTATTCCACGAAATGGATGCTGGGAGATGCACTGGTCTCGGAAGCCCAGTTCAACCGGAATCTGTATTATGCATCATCCGTTGACTATACACAGTCTGTTTCTGTGAGCGGGCTTTCCTTTGAGCAAAGCGCTCAGAACGGAACAGGACTGTATGCAGGGGAATATGAAGATGTTCTCTATCTGATTCTTGAGGATGAAAATGGAGTTTCATTCCATACTTTGGCAGCGGACGGAACATATAAATGAATTGAAATGGGGCTGTTGCAGAATAAGTACAGAAATTCCTTAGAACTATTCTGCGACAGCCCCGTCGTTTGATTTTATACAGAATTTTTACCGGTGTTCAGCATGATGAGCGCTTCCCGGCCCTCAGGTGTTCCCATCTGGTAATAGTCCAGTTCCGTGCGGTTCAGACGCTCGATTGACACGCAGCGGTTCGCCTGTTTCGGCGTATCATGGAGAAAGCAAATCTCATCTGTATTGTATTCTTCGTCGAGTTCCGGGTCATCCTCTTCTTCATAATAGGGATCGAAGAGAAGCACACTGTCGCCGGAAAGGCCGGTCAGCAGCACGTAATGCCAGCATTCAAGATGCACACGGAGGACAACGGCTCCGCCTGCTTCCAGGGCTGTCCAGATCGGAGTGCCGGGTGCCACAGACACATTTTCTCCTGCCAGATAATCGCAGTGAATCGGAAAATGTCTTGTCTCTGAGAAGTGATTCAGCCAGTTGGCAATAAAGTTCATTGCTGCTGCAGAGGTGCCCCGTTTGCAGAGCTCTCCGTGTTCATTATAAGTATCCATGCAATAGAGCATGATGAATTTCACAATATCCGGATAAATTTCCTCCCGGTCAAAAAGGTAACGGATACCGTTCAGAAGCGATACGGGTCCGCAATCATATTCACACGTCTGGTAGTTTAATACATTCTTCATCCCACAAATAACCTTCCCATTGGTAAAAATGCCTAAGCCATTCTAATATGACTTAAATTGCATGATTTGTCAAGTTTTTGCGGAAATGTCCCGAATATTTTATCAAATTTGAAAAATATATTTGACAAGAGGATTGTGATATAATAGAATAAACTAAACTATATCATATATATCATATAGAGTTGCTGGGAATTATGGGCTATCAGGATGAATGTTATCCGGAAAAAAGGAGGGAATCATTATGAAAAAATTTATGCGCAAAGTACTGAGTGCAGCGCTGGCTGCATCAATGGCGGCTTCTGCTTTGGGCTTCGGGGCTGCGGCAGAAGACAAAATTGTAAATGTGGGCGTCACAGATTCGCTGGGCGGGGTGAATCCGCTGGCAATTGATCAGACGGAAATCAACAAGTATGCCGTCGGGCTTCAGTTTCTGCCGCTGGTGGAGCTGGATTCGGAGCTGAATTTTCAGGGGATGCTTGCAGATTCCATAACGACAGAGGATAATCTGACTTTTACGGTACATATTAATGAGGAAGCCACCTGGTCGGACGGAACTCCGGTGACGGCAGAGGATGTGGAGTTTACAGTACTGCGTCTTGCCAGTCCGGTGATTAACAATGCCACCATGCTGCTTTATGCGTTTGAAGGCGTTGGTGACGACGGATTTGTGGAAGAAGGCGCAACGGGGATTGACGGCATCACGGTAATTGATGAGAAGACGATTCAGTTTACTGCAAAATATCCGATGGCACTGACTACGTTCGAAAACACGTACGGACGGTATCTGCATACGCTGCCAAAGCATGTGCTTGAAGGGTACACAGAGGAAGAGCTTCTGACTCTGGACTGGTTCAACCATCCCGATGTAGTCAGCGGACCGTATATCCTTACGGACTACGATACAGACCATTATATCTCTTATACGGCGAATGAATCCTACTGGAGAGGCACACCGAAGATCGGCAAGCTGAACATTAAGATCGTTGAGGGCAGCCAGATTTACTCGGGTCTGCAGTCCGGAGAAATTGATATTACACATCACACCATGACGGCTATCCCGCAGGAGGATTACGAGAGTATCGAGGCCCTTGAGAATGTTGAGACAGTCTACGGTCTTCCGATCACGAACCAGTCTGCATTCATTCAGACAGCAAATATTCCGGATGCGAGAGTGCGTCAGGCGCTTGTTTACGCCATTGACAGGAATCAGCTGGTTGAACAGCTGCTGAAGGGACACGGTGAGGTTGTGGATGGCTTCCTGTCCTCAGCAAGCCCGTTCTTTGACGATACGCTGGAACCGATTGCCTATGATCCGGAAAAGGCAAAGGAACTGCTTGCAGAAGCAGGTTGGGATGGTTCACAGACACTTCGCTTTTATGTGAATTCAGGAGACAGCACCTTTGTAAACGGTGCACAGGTTCTTGCAGCGCAGTGGGCGGCTGTGGGGATCAATGTTGAGGTGACGACAGTTGATCTGGCAACGCTGATGACCGTGGCAGGCACGACAGATTATGACATTATGGCAGTTCAGTATACGTATGCGCCGGTTGATCCGTATCCGGATGTAGACTGGCTGCTGAGCGGAGAGGGCAGCT
Source organism: Candidatus Choladocola sp. (assembly GCA_034093895.1). Taxonomy (GTDB): domain Bacteria; phylum Bacillota; class Clostridia; order Lachnospirales; family Lachnospiraceae; genus Choladousia. The sequence continues at coordinate 4,143 of JAXEBU010000147.1, forward strand.
GGACCGGTTATGCTGACGATTCCATCAGTGAGGCACTTTCAGGTACACAGCAGACCAGCGATATAGAAGAGATTACAAAGCTCTACTCGATTGTGGATAAAAAGGTGCAGGAGGATGTTCCGATGTTCTCCGTATACATTATCAGCGCACAGGGAGCAGTCAGCAATCGCCTGAGCGGCGCACAGCCGAGCGCATACGGTTTCTTCAATGATGTTCAGAACTGGGATATCGCCGGATAAGATACTTCCGTTGACGTTAACAGTATCATAAGGCATTTGGACAAAAGAAAGGATAAACGAATGGCACATTTGCTTGAGGTAAAGGGGCTGACGACAGTCTTTACCGGAGATTATGGCAGGAATGTCAGCGTAGACCACGTGGATTTTCATGTAGATGAGGGTGAAGTGGTCTGCATTGTAGGTGAGTCCGGATGTGGAAAAAGTGTAACCTCATTATCCATAATGGGGCTTTTAGGGAGGGGCGGAGCCGTCACAGACGGCTCTGTCCTCTTTGACGGTAAAGAACTGCTTTCCATGTCAGAGAAAGAGCTGGATCAGGTGCGCGGCAATCAGATGACGATGATTTTCCAGGACCCGCTGACTTCCTTAAACCCGGTGTTCACGGTGGGCAGCCAGATGATGGAGAGTATCCGTGTTCATATGCATCTGTCAAGAGCGGATGCCGCAAAACGGGCTGAGTCACTGCTGGCCCGCGTCGGTATGCCGGATCCCCACAGTGTTATGAAAAAATATCCCCACACGCTTTCCGGCGGTATGCGGCAGCGTGTGATGATTGCGATGGCACTGGCCTGCAATCCCAGACTGCTGATTGCAGATGAGCCAACCACTGCACTGGATGTGACGATCCAGGCGCAGATCATGGCGCTCCTGAAGGAATTGCAGCGTGAGACAGGAATGGCGATGATTCTGATCACACACGATATCGGACTGGTGGCAAACATGGCAGACCGTGTACTTGTGATGTACGCGGGACAGATCATTGAACAGGCACCGGCTGAAAAACTGTTTCGTCATCCGGTACATCCATACACGCAGGCACTGCTTGAAACGGTACCTACGATCCGTGATGACGATGACCGTCTTCTGGTTTCCATACCGGGCATTGTGCCGGAGAGCTACGATGCCATACCGGGCTGCCGGTTTGCGGACCGATGTGCGCTGGCCTGCGAAAAGTGCGTACAGCCGCAGGAGGATTATGCATTTGAAACGGGACACACTGCAAAATGTGTTGTGAGAAAGGAAAACGTGCAGCACGAAGCGCAGGACACTTCTGCAGGAACGGCAGAAAAAGGAGCATGACCGGAATGAACGAAGAGAGGAAGCCTTTGATTCAGGTCGATCACCTGAAAAAATACTATCCGATTAAAGGCGGTATTATCACACATACAACGGGAAATATCCATGCGGTGGATGACATCTCATTTTCCATTATGGAGGGGGAGACGCTGGGGCTCGTCGGTGAGTCGGGCTGCGGGAAATCCACCATCGGAAAGCAGCTTGTCGGTCTGGAGACACCCACAGCGGGAAGAATCCTTTATCAGGAACGGGATCTGTTTTCCTTAAAGAAAAAAGAGCTGCGCCAGATTCGCACGCAGCTGCAGATGGTATTTCAGGATCCGTATTCTTCTCTGAATCCGCGGAAGCATATTTATGAAATCCTGGCTCAGCCAATGCTGTACCATCATGTCTCCCGGCGGGAAACGGTGGAGAAGGACATTACGCGGATCCTTGATATGGTCGGACTTCCAAAGCAGGTTCTTGGACGTTACCCCCATGAATTCTCCGGAGGGCAGCGCCAGAGGATCGGAATTGCGAAGGCCCTGTCTCTGAATCCGCGGTTTATTGTCTGCGATGAGCCTGTGAGCGCACTGGACGTGTCCATTCAGGCACAGATTCTGAACCTGCTGAAAAGTCTTCAGAAGGAACTGCATCTGACGCTGCTTTTTGTGGGTCACGGGCTGGGGGCGGTCAATTACGTGAGCGACCGGATTGCAGTCATGTATCTTGGTAAGATTGTGGAAATCGGAGCGGCGCGGGAGATTTTCCGTCATCCTGTCCATCCGTATACGAGGGCACTCATAAATGCAGTGCCGGTACCGGATCCGGCGGAAAAGACCCGGGTGAGGGAGCTTTTGCAGGGAGAGATCGGCGACAGCTCCAATCCGCCGTCAGGCTGCCGGTTTCATCCGCGGTGTCCGTATGCGAAGCCGGAGTGCGCGGAAGCGGAACCTGAGCTGCGGAAACTGAAGCGGGAGGCAGAGCATTATACAGCCTGTCCTGTTCTGGCAGGGGAGAGAAAGGAGGCTGTTCATGTATAAGTATATTATCAAACGGATACTGGTTGCGATTCCCGTTCTGATCGGGATCACGATCATAGATTATGCCATCATGTGTATGGCAGGTAGCCCTCTCGAGATGCTTCAGGGTCCCCGTGTCTCAGAAGCAGCTGTGGAAGCAAAGAAAATTGCACTGGGACTTGATAAACCGTTTTATATACAGTATTTTGTGTGGCTTGGACAGCTTCTGCACGGAAATCTGGGATATTCCATCAAATCCTACCAGCCGGTCAGCGAGATGATTGCAAGTCATCTGGGGCCTACGCTTCTGCTGATGGGGGTCTCACTTGTCGTCAGCCTGCTGATGGCAGTGCCGGCCGGCATTTACAGTGCCATCCATCAGTATGAGAAAGGTGATTACGCAGTAGTTACCGTATCTTTTCTCGGCAGCAGCATTCCCGGATTTTTTCTTTCGCTGCTGATGATTTACGTTTTTACCGTAAAGCTTGGCTGGCTTCCTTCCGGTGGAATGACGACGCTGGGAGCGGAAGGCGGCTGGATTGATGTGGCCAGACACATGGTGATGCCTGTGCTGGTGCTTGCATTTTCCATGGCAGGAAGCAATATCCGGTATATCCGGAGCGCTGTGCTTGAAATTTTGCAGCAGGACTACCTGCGGACTGCCCGGGCGAAAGGAATCGGACATTTCCGCGTGATCAATAAGCATGCACTGCGCAATGCCCTTGTGCCGATTGTGACTGTGATCGGAATGGAGATTCCGGTTCTGTTCGGAGGCGCTGTGATTATTGAACAGGTGTTTTCCTGGCCGGGGCTGGGTCTGATGACCATGAGTGCGATCACATCCCGCGATTATCCGGTGATCATGGGAGTGTGCCTGCTGTCTGCTGTCGTTGTTCTCGTGGCAAATCTTGTTACGGATATTCTGTATGCGCTTGTGGATCCTACCATATCGCTGAACTAGGAGGAACCGTCATGGCAATGAAGAGAAAGACTGATATTATGAACGAAAGCTATCTTCAGACTGTGTTCCGCCGTTTCCGCCGCCATCGTCTGGCGATGATCAGCCTTGTCATTCTGGCTGTACTGGTGGTCTGTGCACTGCTTGCTCCCTGGATTGCACCGTATGACCCGGATGCAATTGCGGGACCTTTCAGTGGAGCGCCCTGCAGGGAGTTCCTGCTTGGAACGGATCAGATTGGCCGTGATGTGTTAAGCCGTCTGCTGTATGCCATGCGGATTTCGCTTCTGGTGGGCGTAATGGCCACTGTGATTTCAACGGCTGTCGGAGTGGTACTCGGACTGATTGCCGGTTACTTTGGCGGGGTTGCAGATATGATCATCATGCGTTTTACGGACATGGTAATGTCTTTTCCGTATATTCTGCTGGTTCTTGTGGCAGCAGCGATTTTCCGCCCGGGACTGTGGAATATCATCCTGATTCTCGGCTTTGTGGACTGGCCCGGCATTGCCCGCCTTGTGCGCGGCAATGTTCTCAGCCTGCGGGAGACCAATTTTGTAAAAGGCTGTATCGTTGCAGGAATGCCCGTGCACCGTATCCTCTTTTCCGAGATTCTGCCGAATACGGTGGCTCCGATTCTGGTGTACGCCACATCGGTGCTGGCACTTTCCATGCTGGATGAAGCGGCTTTAAGCTTTCTCGGCCTCGGCGTTCAGCCTCCGACCGCAAGCCTTGGCAATATGCTAAACGGCGCCCAGTCTTTGACGGTGCTGACGAAGCAGCCGTGGCTGTGGATTCCGGCCGGTTTTCTGATTGTCGTACTTGTGATGGCCATCAACTTCATCGGCGATGCACTGCGCGATGCCCTTGATCCGAACAGCCGGTAGCCATTCCGGAGACGAAAGCGCAGGAACAAAAACACAGGGACAAAAACGAAGGTAACGGGACAGTTATGGGAAGGAAAGAAATGACAAATCCAAAAGGAGATATTTTGATTCATCGGGAACGGCTTTACCGGAATTTTGCTGAACTGACAGCTGTTGATTCCGTAAGCTTTCAGGAAAGAGAAATGGCAGACCGTCTGAAAACATATCTGACGAAGCTGGGATTTGAGGTGGAGGAAGATCAGGCCGGAGACCATTACGGAGGAAATGCGGGAAACGTTTACGGCCGTCTGAAAGGCAGTTTGCCGGGTCCGGGGGTACTTCTGTCCGCGCATATGGATACGGTGTCACCCGGACTCGGAAAAAAGGCAGTGTTTTCCCGGGACGGAACGGTGACCAGTGCGGGGAATACAGTGCTTGGAGCCGATGATGTGGCCGGAATTGTGGAGATTCTGGAAGGAATTGAATCTGTTCTGGAGGCGGGAATCCCTCATCGCGATGTGGAAGTACTGTTTCCCATTGCAGAAGAGGTTTACATCAAAGGGACAGAGGTGTTTGATTTTTCGCGGATCCGTGCGAAAAAGGCGTACGTTTTTGATCTGAGCGGGCCGGTGGGGAGTGCATCTTTGCGGGAACCCACGCTGATTTCCTTTTCCGGCGAGATAACAGGAAGAGCGGCCCATGCAGGATTCAGTCCGGAAAACGGAATCAATGCCATCCGTATTCTGTGCGGTATCGTCAGCGAAATCACACAGGGACGCATTGACCCGGAAACGACAGTGAATATCGGCACCATTTCCGGTGGAGAGGCGACAAATATTGTCTCTGAGCGTTGCTGCTGCAGAGGAGAGATCCGCAGCTTCAATCATGAGAAAGCACTGGAAGTACTGGAGAAAATCCGTGATCGTTTTCGAAAGGCGGCAGAAGCAGAGGGTGCGGGATACCGGCTGGAAAGCAGCACAGATCTGAGAGCGTATCAGGTGGAACCGGATACACCGGTGGTACAGGATTTTAAAGAAGCGTGTGAAAGACTGGGGATTCCGTGGAAGCTGACCAGTACCTTCGGCGGCAGCGACAACAACAATTTTCTGCGCCGCGGGATCAGCGGAATCGTACTGTCCTGCGGCATGTACGAATGCCATTCCGTCGGGGAATATACGAAGCTGCAGGATCTGGAGAACGGAGCACGTCTCGTGGCGGAGCTGATCCGCTGATGGACAGACGGAAACAGCTCAGGAATCGTTTGTCACAGTACAGCCATCAGGAAAAATACCAGGGGAATCGTAACTGCACTGGCGATGGTCGTGATAAACACGGAGGAAGCCGCAAAATCGGAATCGAGATGGTTCTGGCGTGCGATCATCGTCGCTGCACTGAAAGACGGAGCTGCCGTGATCAGAACGATACACATCCTCTCCACATCCGGGAGAAACGGCTTTGAAATCAGATGAATAAAAACCGGAAGCACGATCTGACGCAGGAGCACAACGCACAGAATCGGTTTGTAATTGTGGAAATGTTTAAAGTCAATAAAGCACAGACAGGCTCCGAGATAAACGAGCCCCAGGCAGCTTACATCGCCGAGCTGGGTGAATACAGAGACCACAGGATCCGGAAGCGGAATCTGCAGGGAGCAGATGGTTATTCCTGCCAGAAACGTACAGACAACCGGATTCAGCACATTTTTCAGCGGATTGGTTTTTTTGGCAGTGCGTCCTTTTACATTGGTAAAAAGATACATACCGAGCGTCCAGACAAACAGTGTGTCAATTGCGGCGCAGACGGGAATGTATTTCTCACCGCCAAGATCCGAGAACAGTGCCAGCATGAGCGGAATCACAACAAAGCCATAATTGCCTCCGATCATGCATCCGTACAGTGTATTTGATGTCGGAGATTTCAGCCGGAAAATATGGATTATGATCAGACTGCAGAAAATCAGCATGAAATAAGTGGAACCCTGCCACAGAACGATGCGGTGGAAGCTCCATAAAGAGGAAAAAGTGGTCTGATTCTCCCAGACAAGTGAGAGAATCAGACATGGCAGAATGAGTTTCACTACAAGTCCGGAAAGCAGGGAGAGATTATCCTGGGTGATAACGTGTATTTTTACCAGCAGAACACCAAGCAGTATAAGGATACAAAAAGAAACAAGTTTCGGTAAAATAATATAAAAGTACTGCATAAAAAAACTCCTCCCAATGATAGAAAAGCTTCCGGAAAATGGAGTGGCTTTTATCTTATTATGCCTTTCTTTGGAGCGTGTGTCAAGAATTAAAAATTTAAAATATAATATTTAGCTATGTTGGCAAGCAGCCGGGAGTATGATATAATGATGATACCATGGGTGCCGGATGTCCGGGGAACATCCGGCTGGCTCCGACCGCAGCGGAGCGAAGAAGTGAGCGTGTGAAGAACGGAAAATCGACGAAACTATTGTATATTGGGAGGACTACTATGGATCTGAATCTGAAAAACAAGACCGTCGTTATCACCGGCGGAACCATCGGCATAGGACGTGCCACAGCAGTTGAATTTCTCCGGGAAGGAGCGAATGTTGCTGTCTTTTCAAGAAAAAAGGAAAACGTTACGCAGTTCGTGAAAGAGATGTCCGAAGAGTTTTCTGAGGAGAAGATTTACGGAGAGACAGCAGATGTAACAGAAGAAAATCAGGTAAAGTGTTTTGCAGAAAGTGTGAAACGCCGCTTTGGCAGCATCGATGTCTGGATCAATAATGCAGGTATTGCCATTAACAAACCGTTTATGGAATTCACGAAAGAGGACTGGGACAGCATTAACAGAATTAATCTGGAGGGTGTCTGGAACTGTGCGAGAGTTGCCGCGTCCTACATGCGGGAACAGGAGAGCGGTGTGATCATTAATATATCGAGTTATGCGTCCCTGATTCCCCATGCCGGCGGTGCGATCTATGCGGCAACGAAGGCAGCCGTGTCCAGCCTGACAAAGACGCTGGCAGCGGAACTTGCTCCGTATGGAGTCCGCGTGGTAGGCATTATTCCGGGAATGATCCGGACAAATATTGCGAAAGAGAATATTGCAAAATTTGAGGCGAAATACGTACGTGATATTTCCATGAAGCGTCTGGGCGTGCCGGAAGATCTGGCAAAACCCATCGTATTTCTCTGCTCCGATGCGGCAGGCTATATTTCCGGAACGGATATCGAGATCACAGGCGGAAAGTATGCCGTACAGAATTCGGACTGGGCGTGGGATGTAAAGAAAGGAATTCAGTTATAACTATACAAAAAAGGATATGTAAGATCGGTTAAGAATATGACTGTGAAAAGGAAAACTCTTCCGGGCAATATGTCATCTGTATGGCGTATTCCGGAAGAGTTTTTCTGTTTTCGGATATGAATTTTCGGACTTTCAGATCCTGTTTATTTGATCCAGGAGACATTTCCGCTTTCGTCAAATGTCACTTCGAAAGCGTCTCCGGACTGTTTCATCTGGGGGTGTGCTTCCACATCGGGAAGTAATGCTTTTGATACGTAAAAATGATCAAGGTGAAGTGTATTCTTCATCCAGACCAGACGGATTCCCAGCTCTTCGTTTTTGTCAATGCAGGATTCCACAGCCAGTTTGACAGCCAGCTTATCACTTGGCATAACGGCCGGAAGCTTCATACCGTTCAGGTCGTGGCTGGTAATGCAGTTCGGATACGTTACTTCCATATTGAATTTCTCGTAGAAACGCTGTGTTGTGACATCGGCTCCGCCGATACCGGCGCCGTTGTTATGGGATTTATCTGTCAGGTCGAGAACAGCAATACGCTCCACAAAAGGCTGGCTGATTCCCATTGCCTGAGAACGTCCCGTTACGTTGGGATCCATGCCTGCGCCGCTGACGTCTTTTCCGATTTCATCCAGTACAAGGACATCTATCTTTTCAAAAGGTATGCAGGGAACGAGAGACTTGGCCTCCTGCAGAAGTGCAGGCTCATCTTCCTGAATCCGTTCTCCCGGCAGAACCGTCAGTTTATACGTAGCGTGGAAAGCATCTTCAATAATGCCGACTCCGAAGATAACATTTTTCAGGCGAAGCACTTCCCCGGCATATGCGGAAATGTTTTTCGGCATATTTGACATTCCGAGAGAATGGCAGAGATTGGCGCCAAACTGCTTTCCCAGGCCGATGGTGAGCATTTTCATCAGGCCGCTTTCATATTTGCCGTGAAAATCCGTGTGAGGCTTGATTCTGCCGATGGGAATAATGGCATCGGCTTCACTTGCATATTTATCAATGTGCACCGGAAGGCCGTCAGCAGTTGTGGAAATCTGAACCGTCTCCATGCTTGAACGGATGGGACATCCCATCGTCTCTTCTGTGATGTTGTATCCTGCCAGAACCTCAAGCTGTCCCTCGGCAGTGGCTCCGCCGTGGCTGCCCATAGCCGGGAAGATAAACGGGTTACCATCGCAGCTCTTTACGAAATCCACGACTGTGCGGATGACCTGGTCAATATTTGTGATTTCACGGCTTCCGGCTGTGATTGCAACAGACATCCCCGGTTTGATCCGTGAAGCGAGATTCAGTTCTTTCAACTGATTCAGGATAATTACAGAGATTTCTTTTCTCTGTATGGATCCCTTCGGAAGTGAAAAATCTACCGGATACAGTTCCGGTATCTCAGTTCCAGCAAATAATTTTTCAAAAATGTTCAAAACAGTCTCCTCCTGTCTGATGAAAAAAGTTTGTTCGGAAAGGTGATCAAAAATATCAATGTGAAGGAAAAAGTTAAGTTGTATTATTGTCTGACATCTTACAATGTAAGTATAAAATTAAAATGCCCAATAGTCAAGTGATTGTGAAAAAAAGTTGTGAAAAGCCATGGATTATATTGACAATAGTGATAAAAAAATGGTAATATAAGGTTGTCAGACAATATGACATATAAAATCGAAAAATAATAAGGATATATATAATAATATCAGGAGGTAACGTTATGGATTATGCAAAAGAATCACTGAGACTTCACGGAGAATGGAAAGGAAAAATTGAAGTAGTTGCAACTGTACCGGTAGCAACGAAAGACGACCTGTCACTGGCTTATACGCCGGGAGTAGCACAGCCCTGTCTGGAGATTCAGAAGGATATCGAAAAGAGCTATGAGCTCACACGCCGCCACAATATGTGTCTCGTAGTAACAGACGGAACAGCCGTACTCGGCCTCGGAGATATCGGACCGGAAGCAGGTATGCCTGTTATGGAAGGAAAATGTGTACTGTTTAAAGCATTCGGCGATGTGGATGCTTTCCCGCTGTGCATCAAGAGCAAAGACGTTGATGAAATTGTAAATACGATTTATATGATTTCCGGAAGCTTTGGCGGTGTTAACCTGGAGGACATTTCCGCACCGAGATGCTTTGAAATCGAGAAAAAACTGAAAGAAAAATGTGATATCCCGATTTTCCATGATGATCAGCACGGAACTGCAATCATCACACTGGCAGGACTGACAAATGCACTGAAAGTAGTAGGCAAGAAGAAAGAAGACGTAAAGGTCGTTATCAACGGTGCCGAAGCAGCTGCTATTTCCATTACCCGCCTTCTTCTGACGGCAGGATTCAAAAATATCACGCTCTGCGACCGGAAGGGTGCCATCTATGAGGGACGTACAGAGGGTATGAATCCGATCAAGGAAGAAATGGCAAAAGTGACAAATCCGGAAAACAAACAGGGATCACTTGCAGATATGCTGGTTGGAGCAGATGTTTTCATCGGTGTAAGCGCACCGAAGATGGTTACCACCGAAATGGTAAAGACAATGAATAAAGACGCCATCATTTTTGCATGCGCAAACCCGACACCGGAAATCTTCCCGGATGAGGCAAAAGCAGGCGGAGCAAAGGTTGTCTCCACAGGAAGAAGCGATTATCCGAACCAGATTAACAATGTACTTGCATTCCCGGGCATTTTCCGAGGTGCGTTTGATGTGCGCGCAAGTGATATCAATGACGAGATGAAGCTTGCTGCAGCCGATGCGCTGGCAGGACTGATTTCAGACGACGAACTGAACGAGGACTACATCATTCCGAAGGCATTCGATCCGAGAGTAGGAAAGACGGTGGCAGCTGCAGTGGCAGAGGCAGCCAGAAGAACAGGCGTAGCAAGAATCTGATAAACCAGGGAAAAAATAGACGACAGGCCCATTTATCAGGAAACTCATCTGACAAATAAATACGATTGACGGCAGAGCTGTCACAGAGTACTTCCTAACTATTCTGTGGCAGCTCTTTTCGCATGTCCGGATACAGAAATTCCTGAGAACTATTCTGCAACAGCCCCATATAAAAAGGGAACTGCCGCATGACAGCTCCCTCAGGAAATCTTTTCTTACTGGATTAAGGAAACATCTAGGTGCGCTTCTTCCGCAATCTGCAGAAGCTCTGCGTACGTCTTGTCGCTTGCCTTCAATCCTGTTGCTTTTACGTTTTCGAAATTGCTCAGTTCGCGCTCGCCGTGTGTGAAGATACGGTCATGACCGTCCGCTTTGTTGCTGTCACGCAGCTCCTGCATGAAACGGCTCATATGTGCTTCGATTTCAGCCTTGTCACCGAAGATGCTGTAATCAACAGCCATAAACCAGTGACAGCATTTCTCAACGTTTCTCTGACGACGTACGTAATAGCTTGTGTTTCCGCCGGAAAGGATAGCAGTCATCAGTTCAACAAGAACGCCGAGAGCGTATCCTTTATGTCCGCTGAATAATTCGCCTGCGCCGCCCAGCGGAAGCAGACCGCCGTCCGTCTTGTTTGCACGAATATCGATGAATTCCTGCGGATTTGTGGTGACTTTGCCCTCTGCATTCAGAATCCAGCCTTCCGGACAGGATTTGCCGAGCTTGTTGTAGACTTCAATTTTTCCTGCCGGAACAGTACTTGTTGCCATATCAATGTGCAGCGGGTACGGTTCTGCCGGCATTGTCACTGCGATCGGGTTTGTACCGATCATGGCAGTTTTTCCGAAAGTGGGAACAACGAGTGCCTCTGTATTGGTCATGGAAAAACCAAGCACACCCTGTTTTGCGGCCATCATGGAATAATAGCCTGCGATTCCGTAATGCGTGGAATTGTTGACTACAGTCATGCCGATACCGCACTGTTTTGCTTTGTCGATGGCCATCTGCATCGCCATTTTACCTACGATGTGGCCGAAACCGTCATGAGCATTAATTACTGCGGAAACAGGGGTCTCTTTTTCAACCGTCGGCTGTGCAGTCGGATTGATCCGTCCGTTTTTTACACCGCCATGGTACATGATCATACGCTGAAGACCGTGAGATTCAATTCCCATCAGATCACTGGTGGTAAGTACATCAGCAATTGTTTCACTTCCTTCTTCGGAGACACCGATTGACTGGAAGTAGCTTTTGCAGAATTCAAATGTTTTTTTATAATCCAAGTAATGATAGTTTGCCATAATATATCCTCCCTGCAGAATGTTGATAAGGATTAGGCAGGAATGGATTGTGATTGTTACTATATACTTATCATATTGTCAGACAAAAATCAAGGGGGTTCCTGAAAAAATGTTTGTAATAGGAACAGAGAAAGAAAAATGTATTGGTCAATATATACAAAAACAACTTGTATGGCATGGAAAAAAATGCTAAAATGATATCAATTAAAATATTATATAAAAAATATTATTAGAAGGGAGGAGAAGAATGAAAACAATTGAACGTATGTCAATTGTGGAGCAGGTGATCCAGAATCTGATCTCTTATATAGAAGACAACCATTGCGCACCGGGCGACAAAATGCCGACCGAGAAAGAAATATGCGAGCGTCTCGGTGTGGGACGGTCTACGGTTCGCGAAGCGTACCGTATGCTTCAGGCAATGGGCAGAGTCGAAGCAATCCAGGGAAAAGGCGTTTTCGTGACGGACGTGGAAGAACAGAATAAAGAAAGCGGCATCAACTGGTTTAAACAGCATGGCAACAGCATGATCGATTTTATGGAAATAAGAACGGCACTGGAAGTCATGGGAGTTCGTCTTGCTGTCCACCGTGCCAGCGGGGCGGATATTAAAAAGCTGGAAGAAATCCATCAGAGTTTCCTGAAGGCGATAAAAGAGAAAAATGAGAATGACATGGCATCTTATGATGAAGCATTCCATAATCAGATCGCATTTATGACACACAATACGCTGATGGTAAAGATTCAGGAGGTTCTTGCGGAGTGCTTCTCAGAGTGCAGGGTGGAACTGTACAAAATCGATTCGAATCAGCAGCGGGCGGTGGAACCCCATGCGAAGCTGATTGAGGCGTTGAAGGAAAGAGATGAGGAGAAGGCTGCAGGGATCATGATGATGCATCTTGAAATTTCTCTTCAGGATATGCAGCGTGCAATGGAAAACAAATGAGAGTGGCTTGAGGTATGTAAAAATAAACAAAAATAATTAAGATTAGTGCCATTTTATGTCTGAAACGTGTTCAAAATAAATAAAAAATTTTTTATTTGCAAAATTACTTGAAAAATGACCAAAATCGGAATATAATGTGTACATCGGGAAGGAAATGTGATTGTGAAAGTTAAGAGTAATTTAGACGTTATTATTTATGAGCATATTCTTGACGCATTGATTTCAGGCGACTATTCAATGGGTCAGACAGTTCTGATTGATGAACTGGCAAACAAATATGAAGTGAGCCGTACCCCTGTGACTCAGGCTGTCCGTTTACTGGCGAACGATGGAATACTGGAAGTGATGAACAACGGACGTGCGGCAGTTCCTGTTTTTAATCAGGAACAGATGAAAAAAATATGTGAGCTGCGTCTTCTGCTGGAGAATTTTGCCATTGACAAGATTCAGGAGTCTCAGGAATCGAAAGCGGAATTATACGATTCACTGGCTGAAATTGCAGAGAAGGGACTGAAGGCTCTCAAGGCGGGTGATAAGCTGAAATTCAACCGGTGGGATCTGGCATTCCACTCCACGTTGATTGCAGGCGCTGACAATGAATATCTTGCAAACGTTTATAAACGCGTACAGGGTAAATTCATCGTTGCGAATTATCTGATTTCTCCGCTGCAGGAACGTTCCTTTGACAAAGCGGCAGACAGCCATGTGCAGATAGCGGAGCGTCTCAGAAATCATGATACACAGGGCTGCAAGAAGCTTCTGGAAGAACATATTTTTGTTTTATCAACCGTTATTTCAGCTTCATTCTAAATGAAGCTGTGTGATAAAACGTATTTTCATCTATAGAAAATTTAATATTAGATATTATAAATGTAAAATACAAAATACAAAACCTGACAGTTGCTCATTTATAATGACAAAACAGTTTTATAACAGTGTTTATTTAGTTCATTACAAGGTGGAGGTGCTAAGCAGATGTTCGGAGGAGAACATGTACAGACGGGTGCAGGAAGATATTTTCAGTGCCACGGTGCGTTGAAAAAACTGGGCCGGGAAGTTTCGGATTATGGAAAAAAGATTTTCATACTTTATGGAGACGAGGTAATTCGATCCAAAACCAGCGAACGAGTGGAGACGAGTTTGCGCGAGAGCGGTCTGGAGTATACGTCTATGATATTTACAGGGCCTTCGACAGCAGAAAGTTTTCATCAGGTTGCAAAAGAACTGCAATCATACGGTGCGGAAGTTGTTGTGGGTGTGGGCGGAGGACGTATTATTGATATAGCCAAAGCTTCCAGCGATATTGCCGATATCAGAGTGTTTACAGCTCCGACATCAGCAGCTACATGTGCCGCTTATGCAGTACTTTATGTGGAATATGGTGAGGACGGCCGGGTTGCACGGAGCGGATTCCTGAAACATGAAATCAGCGGTGTGCTGGCAGACCTTGACTATATTCTGGATGACTGTCCGCTGCGGTATTTTGCTTCCGGTGTGGCCGATGCAATGGCAAAAAATCCGGAGTTTATTTTCACCTCCCTTTGCCTTGGAGATGACGGCAAAATTCCACCGGTAGCTTCCGGAACGTTGATTGCGGGATATACGTATCACAAGTACCTGCAGAACGGAATGCAGGCAATCGAAGATTTTGTAAATAAGGCCGACACCAGTGTGCTGGATGATTTTGTGAACATGAATATTATGATGACCGGACTTATTTCAAATTTATCGGTGGGTGGAAAATCTCTGGCACTTGCTCACAATTTTTACGATGCGATCTGTTGTAAGTATCACGGTATCCGTGCAAATTTCCTCCATGGAGAATTAGTCGGAATGGCACTGCCCATGCAGATTTATGTAAATGGCGGCACAGACGAAGAAATTCAGGAACTGCAGAATTTCCTTCGTGCACTGAAGGTTCCGACGACACTGGAAGAAATCGGGTTCCCGCAGGATCAGGCAGCTTTGGATGAACTGGTAGATTACATCTATCGGGTGACATTTTATGAGAGCGAAGAGCTGAAGAAAAAGATTCGAAAAGGAATGGACTATTTAAAAAGAGAAAAATGGTAAACGCACAAGAAAGGAGCACAAGAAATGAAAAAAAGATTTGTAGCACTGATGGCAGCAGCAACTATGGTAGCTTCCATGATCAGCGGAACAATGGTGGCAAACGCAGAAGAAGATACCGTTAAAATCGGTCTTATCTCCATGATTACAGGAGATAACCCCATGAACGGTGAGAGAATGAACATGGCTGTTCAGCTGGCAGTTGATGAAGTAAACGCAGCAGGCGGCGTTCTTGGAAAACAGGTTGAACTGCTGATCGAAGATGACCAGACACTGCAGGATGTTGCTGTTACGTGTGTACAGAAGCTGGCATCTGAAGATGTAGTTGGTATCATCGGACCGCACAGATCCACAAATGCACTTGCTGTTTCTGATACAGTACAGAAACTGGAAGTTCCGGTATTCGTAGGCGGAACATCACCGTCCATCTCCGAGCTGGGCAACCCGTACATGTTCAGAGGACGTGCATCTGATGAAATCTTTGCAACAGCTGCAGCACGTTATGCAACAGATACTCTGGGCTGCAAGAAGATCGGTATGTTCTTCAACAACGACGACTACGGCGCAGGCGCAATGAAGGTAGTTGAGCAGTACTGTGCAGACAACGGAATCGACTTCGTAGCTGAAGGTCACAACACAGGTGACAAGGACTTCACCGCACAGATCATGAAGATGATGACAGAAGGTATCGACTGTGCAATCATCTGGACACACGATCCGGAGCTTGCTATTCATGCACGTCAGATTTACGAGCTGGGACTTGAGTGCGAAGTAGTTTCCTCTCCTGGAATCACCATGGATCAGGTACTTGGAATGGTTGAAGCTGATTACGTAGAAGGCTGGTACGGTGTAACTGATTTCATCGCTACAAGTACAGATGAAGAAGTTCAGAAATTCGTAGATGCTTTCGAAGCAGCTTATGATATTACTCCGGAGCTTTACGCTTCTTCCTACTATGGATGTGCTAAGATCCTCCTGAACGCAATCGAGACAGCAGGAACAACTGACAGAGCAGCAGTTCGCGATGCGATCGCAGCAACAGAAGGTCTGTCTGTTCCGAACGGTACAGCAACATGTAACGAGACCAACGATCTGATTCACAATATTCAGGTTGCCAAGGTTGAAAATCTGACTCCGGTTTTCATCGAGGCAGTTAGCGCTGAATAATATAGAAGTTTCTATACAGGCTGTCAAAATACTGGCAGCCTGTTTATAAAAACGGGAGGTGTCCGGATGAGTGCAATTCTTCTTCAGCTCTTTGTCAGCGGTCTGGCAATGGGATTTATCTATGCACTGGTAGGAATTGAGTATACGCTGATTTGGAATTCAACAGGTCTTCTGAATTTCAGCCATGATAAACTGATTACACTCGGTGCGTACGTGTTTGGCGCAAGTATGGTTCTGCAATATGGACTCAGCAAGCCATTGGCAATTATCTTTACATTCATTGTAATGTTCCTTTTCGGATGTCTGGTGGCAACCGGCATTTTCAATCCGCTCAGAAACATGCGTTCCAATATCTTTGCAATCATGGGTACCATGATCCTCGGACGTATTATCTCTGAGTTTATCCGTCTTTTCTGGGGCCCGGTTCCGTTTACGGTTCCGAACTGGCTGACGGGCGTATTTAAATTCGGAAGCTTTATTGTTACAAAAGCAAATGTTATTATCTGTGTAGTTTCTGCAATTGTCGTTATCACACTGCAGTGCTTCCTTACCTTTACGAAGGTCGGAAAAGCAATGCGCTGTGTTGCGCAGAACAAGAAAGCAGCAACGCTGATGGGAATCAATGTAAGCCAGAATATCTGTATTACAACGGGAATCAGTGCGATTATCTGTTCCACCATCGGATTTCTGACGATTCCGCTGTTCACAATCAATACAACGATGGCGGCATCGATTGGTCTGAAAGGATTTTCAGCAGGTGTTATCGGCGGCTTTGGATATATTCCCGGCGTTATTGTTGGCGGAATCTTTATCGGTATCGTGGAAAACCTGGCAGTGGCAGTTCTTCCTGCAGTTTATAAGGACGTCGTTTCTTTCGCACTGCTGATCATTTTCCTGCTGGTTAAGCCGAGTGGATTCCTTGGAAAGCGTGCATAGGAGGTACAGATATGAATAAGAAAAAGAAAACAGGAACGCTGATTCTGGCTGTTATCATTCTGGCCTTTATTATTGCATTACCGAATATTTTAAATAATGACTATTACATGGTTGTTATCAACCGTATTCTGATTAACACTGTAGTTGTGCTCGGCCTGAACTTTATCACAGGACTGACAGGCCAGATGAACCTTGGTACTGCAGGTATTTATGCACTGGGCGCATACAGTTCAGCATTATTTGTTTCTTATACACATTTTTCTCCGTGGCTCGGACTGGCTGTTGCAGTTGTGGTCGGACTTCTGATCGGTCGTCTCCTTGGATATCCCAGCCTGAGAATCCGCGGTGTATATCTTTCTCTGACCACCATTGGTTTTGCGGAAGTTGTCCGTCTTCTTCTGGCCAATCTGACCGGCATCACCGGTGGTACGACAGGTTTGAAAAACATTCCGTGTTATTCTATTTTCGGATTTGAGTTTAACACACAGACACGTATGTATTATTTATTTGTAGTGATGGCTGCAATTGCATTTTTTATTGCATTCCGTATTGTTCACTCAAAATGGGGACGTGTATTCAAGTCACTCCGCGATAATATCGATGCAGTGGAGATGACGGGCGTGGACGTTGCAGATATGAAGATCAAGGCATTTACGATCGCGGCAATCTTCGGTACGGTGGGCGGAGCAATGTACGCACATTTCATGGGCTACATCAATCCTTCTTCCTTTACGGTTGATCTTTCAACAAACTACGTTATTATGCTGATGGTTGGCGGACTGGAATCCGTTGTGGGCTGTTTCGTCGGTTCCGTCGTTGTTACCGGTCTTCCGGAAGTACTTCGTTTCCTTGGAGACTATTATCAGATCGTATTCCTCAGTGTTATTCTTATCGGAGCTATCTTTTTCCCGAATGGCTGGCTCGACCTTGCGATTCGCGGTGTAAAGAAGCTGCTGTCCCTGTTAGGCATTAAAATTTCGCAGTCGGAAGGTGGGAAGTGATATGGGAAGCCTTTTAAAATTAACAGATGTGACGAAGAAGTTTCAGGGTCTCGTTGCTGTGGATCATGTAAATCTTGACATGAAGGAACATACCATTCATTCTCTGATTGGACCGAATGGTGCAGGAAAAACGACAACAGTAAACCTGATTACCGGCGTTCTCAGTAAAACAGAAGGCACTGTTATGTTTGACGGAAAAGATATTACAAATCTTCCGACGCATAAAATTGCGCGCTGTGGTATTGGACGTACATTCCAGAATATTAAAGTATTCCCGACGATGACACTGCTGGAGAACACCATGGTTGGCGGTCATCAGATTACAAAAATGGGAATTCTGCGTGGTGTCTTTGACTTCAAGGGACAGCAGGCGGAAGAAAAAATGGTCCGCGAGAAAGCGGAAGAAGTACTGAACCGTCTCGGTATGTATCATTTAAAGGATGAATACATGAAGAATCTGCCGTATGGACGTCAAAAAATATCTGAAATCGGCCGTGCGATGATGACAGATCCGAAGCTGATCCTGCTGGACGAGCCTGCAGCCGGCCTGAATCCGTCTGAGCGTGCAGAGCTGGTTAAGGTTATTCAGAAATCGTATGATGACGGATATTCCTTCTTCCTGATCGAGCATAACATGGACGTTGTCATGAAAATCAGTGATTATATTACTGTTCTCAGTTTCGGTAAAGAGATTGCCCAGGGAAAACCGGATGAAATTCAGAAGAATCCGGAAGTTATCCGTGCATACCTCGGAAACGGTTATCTGAAACAGAAAGAAAAGCAATAATGGAGGTAGGGGCATGCTTAAAGTAAATAATATTGTTACACATTATGGCGATATACGTGTGCTTCACAATGTATCAATTGAGATTGGTGACAATGAGATTGTTTCCATTATTGGTTCAAACGGTGCCGGAAAGTCCACATTAATGAATAATATTGCAGGTATTGTACCGACACAGAGCGGTACCATTGAGTTTGACGGATGTGAACTGACAAAGCTGAAAGGGCATCAGATCGTTCAGAAGGGCGTTATCATGGTTCCTGAGGGACGTGAAGTATTTCCAAACATGACTGTACTGGAAAACCTTGAGATGGGAAGCTACAGTATTAAGCGTACAAAGACGGAAATGAAGAATAAGCTGGAGGAAATGTATACACTTTTCCCGCGTCTTTCCGAACGAAAAAGCCAGAAAGCAGGTTCACTCAGTGGTGGAGAGCAGCAGATGGTGGCGATTGCACGTGGACTGATGGCAGATCCGAAGCTTCTGATGTGTGATGAGCCGTCGCTTGGTCTTGCACCGGTAATTGTGGAAGACATGTTTGATATATTTGTGCGCATCAATAAAGAAATGGGCATTCCGATTCTCCTTGTAGAACAGAATGCGTTTATGGCACTCAGCATTTCACAGCGTTGTTACATTATGGAGAACGGTGAGATCCGTATTTCCGGTGACAGTGCGGAGCTTGCACAGAGTGATGTTGTAATTAATGCTTATCTTGGCGGCTGATTGTCTGCCAGGATAAGCAATAAAAATAATAAATAAAAAATTTATTATTTAATATTGACAATAAAAAATATATGATATATAATTTAGACAGATCAGGAGATCGGAAAGATTAAAACTGAAACCAATAACCCGTGGGGGATTTTGAAAGGAGAAAACAAAAATGGAAGTGAATCCGAAACTGAAAAAAGCTTATGGTATTACACCGGCTGCAAGAACAATCTGGAACGCAGATGAGACTTACAACAAGAAAGGTATGGAGAAATACCTTGACTGGCTGCTGGACAACGGCGCACAGTCTCTGTCAATCGTAGGTTCCACAGGTGAGAACATGGCAATGAGCGAAGAAGTTCAGAAAGAAGTTCTGGGCCATGTAGCAAGCTACATCAACGGTGCTGTTCCGCTTGTTGGAGGTACAGGTAAATACGATACATATACAACACTTGAGCTCAGCCACTACGCTGAGGACTGCGGATACGACGCACTGCTTGTTCTGCTTCCGTTCTACTACACACCGCATAAGAAGAGTGTTCTTCAGCACTATCGTAACCTGAGAAAAGAACTGAGCGTAAACATGTTCATCTACAATAACCCGTGGTTCGCAGGATACGAACTGAATACTCAGGAAGTTAAGTCTCTGATCGATGACGGAACAATCCAGGGTATCAAAGCTGCTCATGGTGATCCGAACCGTGTACATGACCTGAAATACTACATGGGCGACAACATCACAGTATTCTACGGACATGACTACTGCGGTATGGAAGCTTACTGTGCAGGTGCTGATGGATGGCTGTCCGGTATTCCGGCAATCCTTCCGAAACAGTGCCGTGCTATCCAGGATGCTGTACAGGCTGGTGATCTGGAAGCTGCAAGAAAAGCTCAGAACAACATCATCCCGTTCCTGAACTACTTCCTGTATGACAAAGAAAACGGTGTTCCGCACTGGCTTGAGATCTGCAACTACACACTGACCGCTCAGG
>JAXEBU010000148.1:0-2279 GCA_034093895.1 Candidatus Choladocola sp.
CCACCGCGTACGTTTACAAGAACATCAAATTTGTCTGCTGTCTCTGTAGCTGCAAGCGGCTGACGAACGATAAGCTTCAGTGTCTCAAGTCCGAAGTACTCATCGATATCTCTTTTATTGATTGTAATCTTACCGGTTCCCGGGATCAAGTATACTCTAGCGATTGATTTTTTTCTTCTTCCTGTTCCGTAAAATCTTTCCTTAGCCAATGTTCCTTACCTCCTTCTTAGAATGTCAGCACTTCCGGCTTCTGTGCCTGATGGTTGTGATCCGGACCTGCATATACGTAAAGCTTCTTGTACATCTCTCTTCCAAGAGGTCCCTTCGGAAGCATTCCCTTAACAGCGTGCTCAATCACTCTTTCCGGTTTCTTTGCAAGCAGTTCACGCAGTGTAGTCTCTTTCATACCACCCACGTAATCTGAATGATGGTAGTAAATCTTCTGATCCAGTTTCTTTCCTGTTACCTGAATCTTCTCTGCGTTTACTACGATTACATAATCACCTGTATCGATATGAGGTGTAAAGATCGGTTTGTTCTTTCCTCTTAATACCTTAGCTACTTCTGATGCTAAACGACCCAGTGTCATATCTGTAGCGTCTACTACATACCATTTTCTCTCAATCGTTGCTGGGCTGGCCATAAAACTCTTCATCGGTTCTCCTCCTTGATCATAATTCACTTGCTGTGGGCAAACAGAGGCTTATTTCCGTCCTCCCGATAACTGCCTCTGCGAATACTCAGGAAATGTCCGTAACCTGTCCGCTTGGCATATGATAAAATGCTCCGCCGGGGCTTTGGCAAAACATTTATACTTGATATCTCAGGGCATAAGAATACAATCAGATGCCCATACCTATGACATTATAGTACACTCGTTATTGTGTGTCAACTGTTTTTTATCCTGCAGATATATCGCAGCAACGCAGTGTCAAACTGTAAATTCAATTTTTCTTCCTGTTCTCTGATAGCGGTAATATCTCACCCCTGCCGCGTCCAGCATTCGCCTTGACGCAACAGTAGACGGAGCATCATGGTACTTATCCTGATCATATACTATTGTCTTTATCCCCGCCTGAATAATGGCTTTCGCGCATTCATTGCAGGGAAACAGAGAAACATACAGCTTTGCTCCCTCCAGACTGCCGCCACGGTAATTCAGAATCGCATTCAGTTCACTATGCACAACATATACATATTTCGTATCAAGCGCTTCGCCTTCCCTTGCCCAGGGGAACTCATCATCTGAGCATCCTTTCGGAAATCCATTATAACCCATGGAAAGAATCTTATTGTCTTCACTCACAATACAGGCTCCCACCTGAGAATTCGGATCCTTGGACCGCATCCCTGCCAGCATGGCAACACTCATAAAATACTCATCCCAGGATATATAGTCTTTGCGTTTATCCCCCATCATACGTTCCTCCAATCTGTTCTTCCGGAAATTCCAATCCGGAACTTTTTTATTCCTTAATATTTTCACTTCTGATCCTCTGCAGACCGTTCAATTATTTTTCCGGAGAATCTCCGCCAGCAATGCCTCGCATCCTTCCAGAATATCACGATACGCCGTTTCAAAATCTCCCGTATACCACGGATCATCAATATCTCTGGGGCGGTTTCCAAAATCCAGCAGCCGATACACTTTGTGCTGCGGATCACTGCCCAGAATTCTCATCATGTTTCGAATATTAAACTGCTCCATCCCGATCAGGTAGTCATACTTCTGATAATCACTGCGCTCCATGCGGCGCGCCCGGTGGCCTTCCGCCGTAATACCGTGTTCCTTTAATTTTCTCTTTGCCAGCGGATAAATCGGATTGCCGATTTCCTCCATACTGGTTGCAGCAGAATCAATCACAAACTGCTCCTGCATTCCCTCCTTCCGAACGATGTCCCTGAAAAGGAACATCGCAAGAGGGGAGCGGCAAATATTGCCGTGGCAGATGAAAAGTACTTTTATCATAGTAATTGTTTGCTCCTTTTTGCCCGAAAATGGCCAGTTGTGCGGGCATTTTCGGGATATTGTTATAATTCTCTTTTCTGTGTCAACTAGGCAAATTATAGCATAATTTAGCAAGTTGTGACTACCTGTTAGTAGTAAAAATAGTAGTAAAGCGAGAATTCCTACTACTAAGGTGCATATTACGACTTCTAACGGCTGGTTTTACGCGACCAAACGGCCAAATTCCGTTTTCTAACGGTCGGCAACAATCAGCAAACCACTTATGCCGCGAAAGGCTCTTTACATGAGTAGCACATGATAGGCTTCTGCC
>JAXEBU010000149.1:0-22583 GCA_034093895.1 Candidatus Choladocola sp.
CTGGGAGGACTGCTCAAAGCTGTTGTAGATGGAGATGTGACAGAGGGAAGCGTCATGGCAGGACAGATTGCCGGAATGGAAAAGGAAAAGATGTCCAGTAAAGCGCTGATTGAGAAGCTGGTATCTGAAACAGACCGGCTGATGAAAGGTACGGGAATTTATGAGTAAGATTGCGTTTATTTATCCCGGTCAGGGAGCACAGAAAGCCGGAATGGGTGCCGATTTTTATGAGAAGGACGGTCGTGTCCGCAGACTGTATGATGAAGCGGGCAGGATGCTGGATCTCGATCTGAGGGCTCTCTGTTTTGAGGAAAATGACAGGCTGGATCTTACAGAGTACACGCAGGCGGCTCTCGTAACCACCTGCCTTGCCATGACGGAAGTGGTGACATCGGCAGGACTTCGGCCGGATATAACGGCAGGCCTCAGTCTGGGAGAATATGCGGCAATCGCTGCGGCCGGGGGGATGGATCCAATGGATGCCATCCGTCTTGTAAGAAAGCGTGGAATTCTCATGTCCGGGACGGTTCCGGCAGGCGTCGGTGCAATGTGCGCAATCATGGCGATGGACAGTGAGAAGATCGAAGAAGTAATTGCAGATATCAGCGATGTGACTGTCGCAAATTACAATTGTCCCGGCCAGATTGTAATTACAGGTGAAAGAAAAGGTGTGGAGCTTGCTGCTGCCAGACTAAAAGAGGCGGGAGCAAAACGGACGGTGATGCTGAATGTCAGCGGCCCCTTCCATTCACCGCTGCTGAAAAGTGCAGGAACCAGCCTTGCTGAGGAGCTGGACCGGGTGGTTCTGCATCCGCTGAAGATACCGTATGTGACAAATGTGGATGCAGGAATCGTGGAAGACATCGGCAGGACGAAAGAACTGCTGGCAAGGCAGGTGTATTCACCGGTCCGATGGATGCAGAGTATGGAACGGATGATTGCAGACGGAACCGATATTTTTGTAGAAATCGGCCCCGGAAAAACACTGGCAGGGTTTATGAAGAAAATCAACAGAGATGTAAAAGTATACAATATCGCCACATGGGAAGATGTGGAGAAAGTTACAGGTGAATTATGTTAGACGGAAAAATTGCAGTTGTCACAGGCGGATCCAGAGGAATTGGAAAAGCGGTTGCACGGAAACTTTCATCGCTTGGCGCTGTTGTTGTGATCAATTACAACGGCTCAGAAGAAAGAGCAGTTCAGACAAAGCAGGAAGTGGAAGAAAACGGCGGCACAGCAGAGGTTATGCAGTGTGACGTATCTGATTTTTCAGCGTGTGAAGAAATGATTCAGCAGGTCATCCGGTTATACGGAAGAATTGATATACTCGTGAATAATGCCGGCATCACAAAGGACGGTCTTCTGATGAAAATGTCGGAGGAAGATTTCGATCGCGTGGTGAATACGAACCTGAAGGGTGCGTTCAACACCATTCGCTTTGCATCCAGACAGATGCTGAAGCAGAAATCAGGCAGAATAATTAACATGTCATCTGTGGTCGGTGTGTGCGGAAACGCAGGTCAGGCCAATTATGCAGCCTCCAAGGCAGGTGTGATAGGACTTACGAAGTCAGCCGCGAAAGAACTGGCATCAAGAGGAATCACAGTAAATGCAGTGGCTCCGGGATTTATTGATACGGAAATGACGGCAGTGCTTCCGGATAAAGTAAAGGAAGCGGCTATAGGTCAGATTCCTCTCGGAAAATTCGGACGTCCGGAGGATGTGGCAAATACGGTTGCATTCCTTGCATCGGAGGAAGCAGGCTATATTACAGGTCAGGTGATCCGCGTGGACGGCGGGATGTGGACAGCGTAAAATTTACCTGTCAGGAAAGAGTGGGCAAAGGAGTAATGAACATGAAAAGAAGAGTAGTAGTAACCGGACTTGGCGCTGTTACACCGATCGGAAATTCTGTGGATGAATTCTGGGCAGGAATCAGAGCGGGCAGGGTTGGAATCGGCCCGATTACGAAATTTGACACTGCGGAATATAAAGTGAAGGTTGCGGCAGAAGTAAAAGGTTTTTCTGCGAAAGACCGGATGGATTTTAAAGCAGCAAAACGCATGGAGCCATTTGCCCAGTATGCAGTGGCGGCAGCGAAAGAAGCATTTGAAGATGCCGGGATTTCCATGGAACAGGAAGATCCGTACCGTGTAGGCGTGACGGTTGGTTCCGGAATCGGAAGCCTTCAGGTCATTGAGCGCGAGTATGAGAGGATTCTGACGAAAGGTCCTTCCAGAGTAAATCCGCTGATGGTTCCGCTGATGATTTCCAATATGGCGGCAGGAAATATTTCCATCCAGCTTGGCCTGAAGGGTAAATGTACCAATGTGGTCACGGCGTGTGCATCAGGAACGCACTGTATCGGTGATGCATTTCGGGCGATTCAGTACGGGGATGCCGATGTGATGGTGGCAGGCGGAGCTGAGAGCTGTATCTGCCCCACAGGAGTCGCAGGATTTACGAGCCTGACTGCGCTTTCCACAACAGAAGATCCTCTGCATGCATCGATTCCCTTCGATAAGGACAGAAACGGATTTGTACTGGGAGAAGGTGCCGGTGTTGTGGTGCTGGAAGAGCTGGAGCATGCAAAGGCGCGTGGAGCCCGTATTTATGCAGAACTGTCCGGATACGGGGCAACGGGCGATGCGTATCACATTACGTCTCCGGCCGAAGACGGAAGCGGGGCGGCGAAGGCAATGATGCTTGCCATGGAAGAGGGAGGAATCTGTCCCTCTCAGGTTGACTATATCAATGCCCATGGAACAAGTACGCACCATAATGATCTCTTTGAGACGAAGGCCATACGTCTTGCACTGGGAGTTGCGGCGGAAAACACAGTGATTAACTCCACAAAGTCCATGATCGGCCACCTGCTGGGAGCGGCAGGCGGTGTTGAGTTCATTGTCTGTGTAAAATCAATTCAGGATAATTTCATTCATCAGACGGTCGGAACAAAGCATGTGGATGAGGAATGCGGCCTCAACTACGCTGTGGGTGCACCGGTGGAAAAAGAGATAAACTACGTACTTACCAATTCGCTGGGCTTTGGCGGACATAACGCGACACTTCTTCTGAAACGGTACGAGGAGTAGAAAGGACAGCTTTATATGGAATTTGAACACGTATTACAGCTGATAGAAGCCGTGTCAAAGTCAGAACTGACACAGTTTCAGTACGACGCAGACGGGGTACATCTCTGTCTGAAAAAACAGAAAGAACAGATACAAACGGCAGCCTGCGATGCCACAGTGGGGCAGACCGCGATTCCTCCGCAGACGGTGAAGCAGACAGCCGGTGAGGAAAAAGCTCAGGAACAGCCGGTGACGGAAGAGGGAGAGCTTGTAAAATCGCCTCTGGTTGGGATATTTTATGCAGCTCCGGCAGAAGATGCAGCTCCTTTTGTAAAAGTGGGAGATACTGTGAAAAAAGGACAGACACTCGCCATTGTTGAAGCAATGAAGCTTATGAATGAAATCGAGAGTGAATCTGACGGGACTGTTGCGGAGATTTTTGTGGAGAACGGACAGGCCGTGGAATACGGGCAGTCGCTCTTTCGGATTTCCTGACAGATGAAACCGCGATCTGCAGGAAAAGACAGGAGGCAGTATGGGAGAAAGACATTTAGATATCAATCAGATTAAAGAGGTAATTCCTCATCGTCATCCGTTTCTTCTGATTGACTATATTGAAGATTACGAACCGGGTGAGTATGCGGTGGGATACAAATGTGTGTCGTACCGGGAAGACTTTTTTGCGGGTCATTTTCCGCAGGAGCCTGTGATGCCGGGTGTGCTCACAGTGGAAGCACTTGCACAGGTCGGTGCTGTGGCAATATTGAGTATGGATGAGTTTCAGGGAAAAACGGCTTACTTTGCAGGAATCAACAAATGTAAGTTTAAGGGAAAAATCGTTCCGGGTGACAAGGTTCGCCTTGAAACGAGAATTATTAAGAAAAAAGGGCCGATCGGCGTGGGGGAAGCGACAGCAAGTGTTGACGGAAAGACGGTAGTCAGTGCCGAGCTGACTTTTGCCATCGGTTAAGGTCGGGATATGATAAAAAAAGTATTAATTGCAAACCGTGGGGAAATTGCAGTGCGTATTATCCGTGCCTGCCGGGAACTGGGAATTGAGACAGTGGCCGTTTATTCGGAAGCAGACCGGGATGCACTCCATGCGAAGCTGGCAGATGAATCCGTCTGTATCGGTCCTGCACCTTCTTCGGAAAGCTATCTGAGCATGGACAGAATCATCAGTGCAACTGTGGTGACAGGAGCTGACGCGATTCATCCCGGATTCGGATTTCTCTCTGAAAACAGCAAATTCGCCGAGCTCTGCGAAAAGTGCAATATTACCTTTATCGGACCGGACTCTGATGTGATTGCAAAACTGGGCAACAAGCAGGAAGCCCGGAACACCATGATAAGAGCCGGGGTGCCTGTCATCCCGGGCAGTACGGAACCGGTTTATGATTCTGAAACAGGAGAACGGATAGCTGCCGGGATCGGATATCCGGTAATTATTAAGGCGGCCCTTGGCGGCGGCGGAAAAGGAATGCGGGTGGCTGATACACCGGAGGATTTTGAACAGAGCTTTCTGACAGCCCAGAAGGAAGCAAGGATGGCTTTCGGCGATGATACGATGTATATCGAGCATTTTGTCCGTCATCCCAGGCACATTGAGTTCCAGATTCTTGCGGACTCCTTCGGAAATGTGGTTCATCTGGGCGAACGTGACTGTTCCATTCAGAGAAACCATCAGAAAATGATAGAAGAATCTCCGTCATCAGCACTCACTCCGGCTCTTCGGGAAAAGATGGGGGAGGCTGCAGTAAAAGCTGCAAAAGCGGCAGGATACGTCAATGCGGGAACCATTGAATTTCTCCTGGAAAAATCAGGTGACTTTTACTTTATGGAGATGAATACACGGATTCAGGTGGAGCATCCTGTGACAGAATGGGTAACAGGTATTGATCTGGTCAAGGAACAGATCCGAATTGCATCGGGACAGAAGCTCTCATTTGCGCAGGAAGATATCCGGCTGAACGGTCATGCCATTGAGTGCCGTATCAATGCAGAAAATCCGGACAGGGGGTTCCGTCCCTCACCGGGAACCATCACAGATCTGTATCTGCCGGGAGGCAAGGGAATCCGGATCGATACGGCAATTTACACGGGGTATACCATACCGCCGTATTACGATTCGATGATCGCAAAACTGATTGTGTGGGCGAAAAACAGGAAAGAGGCAATCCGGAAAATGCAGAGCGCGCTCGGTGAAGTGATCATTGAAGGAGTTGATACGAATCTCAATTATCAGTATGATATTCTTTCTGATCCCGATTTTGCAGCCGGAAATATTGATATCGAGTATATTGAAAACAGAGAAAGCAGAAATTAATTATGAATCTGGACAACGTGTTTAAAAAAACGAAGCAGATGCTGGGAAAGAACTACATTACCCTGTCACCGGCAAAACCGGAGGTACCGAAGGGACTTCTGCGCAAATGTAATAAGTGCGGTGGAGCGATTCTCGCAGAGGATGTGAAAAAAGCACATTATATCTGTCCGAAATGCGGCGGCTATTTCCGTGTTCATGCATACCGACGAGTGGAGATGATTGCCGATGAAGGAACCTTTGAAGAGTGGAACAGGAACCTCCCGCCAGAGAATCCCCTTGGTTTTCGCGGATATGAAGAGAAGCTGGCAGAGCTTCGGGAGAAAACGAAACTGAACGAGGCAATCGTCACGGGAAAAGCAAAAATTAACGGAACAGAGGTTGTTCTTGGGGGTTGCGATGGACGATTTATGATGGCCAGCATGGGCAGTGTTGTCGGCGAGAAGATTGCAACAGCATTTGAACGGGCGACACGTGAGAACCTCCCTGTTATTCTGTTTGCATGTTCCGGCGGAGCCAGGATGCAGGAAGGTATCGTTTCTCTGATGCAGATGGCAAAAACTTCGGCTGCGGTGAAGCGACACAGTGATGCCGGGCTTCTGTATGTCAGTGTTCTGACGGATCCTACCATGGGAGGTGTGACTGCAAGCTTTGCCATGCTGGGAGATATCATACTGGCAGAGCCAAACGCCCTGATCGGATTTGCAGGCCCGAGAGTCATAGAGCAGACCATTGGCCAGAAGCTGCCAAAAGGATTCCAGAGGTCAGAATTTCTTCTGGAACATGGATTTATTGATGCGATCGTTACGAGAGATGTACTGAAGGACACACTGTCACGTATACTTTCACTGCATGGGGATCCGGAAACCCGGAAAATATCTGACTGCGGCGATGATCGGATATTTTCACGGAAGGATCCGGAAGCTGCTGTGCCTGGACAAATGTCTGAGGAAAATCAGTCCGGCACGAAGGAAGAAATTACTGCATGGGAGCGTGTGCAGATTTCGAGACAGAAAACGCGTCCAACCGGCATGGAGTATATAGAGCGGCTGTTTGATGACTTTATTGAGCTTCACGGTGACCGGTGTTTTGCCGATGACAGAGCGATTACCGGAGGTGTGGCCCGTTTTCACGGAATTCCGGTGACAGTCATTGCACAGACGAAGGGGTGCAGTACGAAAGAAAACATTGCGCGCAATTTCGGAATGGTATCCCCGGAGGGGTACCGGAAATCACTCCGTCTGATGAAAGAGGCCGAAAAATTCCACCGTCCTGTGATCTGCTTTGTGGACACACCGGGAGCTTTCTGCGGTCTGGAAGCAGAGGAAAGAGGCCAGGGAGAAGCGATTGCAGAAAACCTGTTTGAACTGTCGGGACTTAAGGTTCCCGTTGTCTCTCTCGTAATCGGAGAAGGCGGAAGCGGAGGTGCACTGGCGCTTGCCGTTGCAGATGAAGTCTGGATGCTGGAGAATTCCGTTTATTCAATTCTCTCTCCGGAAGGATTTGCAAGTATTCTCTGGAAGGACAGCAGCAGAGCAAGAGAAGCATCATCGGTGATGAAGCTGACGGCTGCAGATCTGAAAGACCTGGGAATAGTGGAATGTGTTTTCCGTGAACCGGAATCATATACAGCGGACACAATGGATGCGGTACTTCTGCCGCTGGAGGAAAAACTGCAGTCATTTCTTGACAAGTATGGAAAAATGGATACAGAAGAGCTGCTGGAGCATCGCTACAGAAGATTCCGTGCCATGTAGGAGAATAATATGTTGATGAAACCATTAAAATTGGGAAATAAAGAGGCATCGGTACCGGTTGTCCAGGGCGGTATGGGTATTGGCATCAGCCTTGGAAATCTGGCAGGGACAGTAGCGCGGGAAGGCGGAATCGGAATCATTTCAGCTGCTCAGATCGGATATCGGGAGGAAGACTTCGACAGGAATCCGAAGGCTGCGAACCTTCGGGCAATCAGAAAAGAATATGAAAAAGCAAGAAAAATTGCACCGGATGGTATCATCGGATTTAATCTGATGGTAGCAATGCGTCATTATGAGGATTATGTGAAAGCAGTGATTGATACCGGAGCCGATCTGATTGTATCGGGGGCCGGACTTCCGACAGAGCTGCCGCTTCTGGCGAAAGACAGTGATGTGATGCTTGCACCAATTGTATCCACAGAAAAATCAGCGAGAGTCATCCTTAAATACTGGGATAAAAAGTATGACAGAATCCCGGATCTTCTGGTGATCGAAGGACCGAAGGCAGGCGGTCATCTTGGCTTTACGAAGGAACAGCTGACTGCTTATGGAGAGGCTGCCTGCGAAAACGGTACAGAGAAAGAGACAGAGAAGGCAAGTCAGAAAATACAGAAATCCTATGACGATGAAGTCTGTATGATTCTTGAAGCGGTAAGAGAGTATGAAAAAAAGTCAGGAAGAAAAATTCCGGTGGTTCTTGGCGGAGGAATTGACAGCCGGGAAGCAGCGGCACATGCACTTTGTCTCGGTGCAGATGGCGTTCAGGTTGCCACCAGATTTGTAACGACAGAGGAATGTGACGCAGATATCCGTTATAAAGAAACGTATATTCAGGCAGAAGAAAAAGATATCGCGATCGTAAAAAGTCCGGTCGGAATGCCGGGAAGGGCAATCATGAATACTTTTATGAAACGGGTGACGGCCGGAGAGCAGATTCCTCACAGCCCCTGTCACGGCTGTCTGAAAAAGTGCCGTCCTGATGAAATCCCCTACTGTATTACAGATGCTCTGATCCATGCCGCAAAAGGTGAGGTGGAGGATGCGCTTCTGTTTTGCGGTGCCGGCGCATATAAGGCAAAAAAAATGGAAAAAGTAAAAGAAGTGATTGATTCTTTGGTGTGCTAGAGGTTACAATAGAGATGGCATTGGATTGAAAATATGCGGGAAGAAACGGAAATGTGTGGAAAGGACAGTTTGGAATAAATGAGTGATACGTACAGCACAATTAATGAAGTATTGGTAGAGCTGATTAACAGGATCTGGGAACTGGAAGGAAATGCTATTATTACCGAGGAATTCAGGGATATTACAAACAATGATATGCATGTCATTGAGGCGATCGGTCTGGATGGCGGAAAAAACATGTCAGCCGTTGCAAAGAAGCTGAATATTACAGTCAGCTCACTGACGACAGCCATTAACAGTCTTGTGCGGAAGAAGTACGTAGAACGTCAGAGGAGTGATGAGGATCGCCGCGTGGTGAAGGTGATGCTCACGGAAAAAGGACAAAAGGCCTATCTGCAGCATGAATCCTACCACAGAGAAATGATAGAGGCTGCTATCCGTGAAATTGACCAGGAAGAGATTCCTGCACTGATCAGGCTTCTGGAAAAGCTGAAAGTATTCTTCGAGTCCTACGGAAAAGAACAGAACGAAACGAAGACAGATTAAGTTTGCCATCTTTTGTCTTCAGCATCAACGTAAAAATCAGATTCAAGTCTGTCAATTTATCCACGATTATGATATACTCCTGACAACGGGTATTGCATAAGCGTGGATTTTTTTATGATGGGGCTGTTGCAGAATAAGTACAAAAGGATTTCTGATATCCGGGTGTACACATGTCTGAGCGCTTTATTGCCCGTATACACCATGAATACAGAAGGAGGCGTGTGAATGGGCAATATTGAGATACGTCCGGCAGTTCCGGAGGATGCCGGAGAAATACTGGAGATTTACAGGCCATACATACTGAAAACGAGTATTACCTTTGAGTACGATGTGCCGTCATTGTCTGATTTTGAGCAGCGGATGAAAGGTATTATGATGAAATATCCTTATCTTGTGGCGGTTCGTGAGGGGAAGCTGATCGGCTATGCATATGCACATGCCTATCGGGAGCGTGCGGCTTACGGCTGGGATGTGGAAACATCGATTTATCTGAAAATGGGAGAAACCCGTGGAGGAACCGGCACACTTCTGTATCAGAGACTTCTGGAGCTTCTGAAAAGGCAGAATGTAAAGAATGTGTATGCCTGTATTACATCGCCCAATGAAGCCAGTGAAAGGTTCCATGAAAAGATGGGCTTCCGTTTTGTGGGAGTTTTTCCGGAGACAGGGTACAAATTTGGAAAGTGGTATGGAGTGAGCTGGTACGAAAAGAAAATCGGGACTTTTGAAGAGGGAAGCGAGCTGAAGCCGGTGGTACCGGTATCTGAAATTTATGAATGAAATCACAGGAGGAGCGAAGAAAATGAATTTATTTGTATGTTATCCAAAGTGCACTACCTGCAGAAAGGCTGAAAAATGGCTGCAGGAACAGGGAATTCCGTATGAGTTCCGTGACATCAGGCTGGATCGCCCCACCAGAGAAGAGCTGTGCGAATGGTATCGAAAAAGCGGACTTGAACTGAAACGCTTCTTTAACACCAGCGGCGTTCTGTATAAAGAAATGAAGCTGAAGGATCGTCTTCCCGGGATGACAGAGGATGAGAAACTGGATCTGCTGGCCACAGACGGTATGCTGGTGAAACGTCCCATTCTGGTGACGGAGGATAAGGTACTGGTCGGTTTCCGGGAAAAAGAGTGGAATGAATGCTTAAAGACGGAAAAGTAGAGCATCTGTGTGAGACAGACATGTAAGACAAAAGGAGGAAATGTAATGGCAAAAAATTATCGTGCAGAGATTGTAGGTGTATTCGGTGATCCGGTGGAGGGAAATCCCACCGGCGTCATGGAAGAGGCGGCTTTTGCAGCATGCGGGCTGAACTATCGCTATCTGACACTGAAGGTGACAAAAGAAGATTTTGATGATGCAATGAAATCGATCCGTGCACTGCATATGAAGGGGATGAATCTGACAATGCCCCATAAGATCACAGTGCTGCCGTATCTCGATGAACTGTCTGAGGCGGCCCGGGTAATCGGTGCAGTCAATACGATTGTAGTCAGAGACGGAAAGCTGTTCGGAGAAAACACGGACGGCAAGGGATTTGTACAGGCATTGAAGAATAAAGGTGTTGGACTGGCGGGGAAAAAAGTGCTGATCCTTGGCGCAGGCGGAGCAGCCAAAGCTATTGCTGTGGAATGTGCTCTTGCAGGTGCCGGCTCCATAACGGTGGTAAACAGAACGGCAGAGCGTGCCGCAGAGCTTGCACAAGTGATTACGGACAATACTGCAGCGAAAGCATCCGCAGAGCGCTGGACAGAACAATATTCCATTCCGGCCGATACGGATATCCTGATCAATGCCACATCGATCGGACTGAGCCCGAACTCAGATCAGAAGCCGGATATTGATTATGATACCATCACGGACAGAATGGTGGTCACAGATGTCGTATTCAATCCGGCCAGTACACTGTTTTTGCAGGAAGCACAGAAGCGCGGTGCGAAGACGGTGACAGGCCTTGGCATGCTTGCCTGCCAGGGTGCTCTGAATTTTACCCTGTGGACAGGTGTGGAGGCGCCGCTGGAAATTATGGAGGAGACACTGGCAAAAGAATTTGAATAATGATACGCCCGTACCAGGCAGACGCTTCCGGTACGGGCGCTGTAAATTATTCTTCTTCTCCGAGCAGCTGACAGACCAGTGCTGTGGCATCTTCAATACAGCCGCCGCAGGAACGGAGCACTTTTCCTGTTTCAACACCTTTGAGGTCCTTGCAGATGGTGGAACCGTTTTTCTCCCGGAAATCGGCACTCAGCTGTTTCATCAGCTGATATGATTTTTGCTTTGAGTCCGGGGTGTCAAGATTACCGGTGCTGGTGACAAGACCGACCAGGGCAGCTGCTCCTGCCACTGCTCCGCAGGTTCCCTGCATATCTCCTCCGCCGAGACCAAAGGCTTCCATGATGCGGAAGAGCTCCTTTTCACTCAGATCTGTTTTGTCACAGAAAGCACACGCAACTGACTGGCTGCAGTTGTATCCTTTTTTGTGATTTTCCAACGCTTTTTCTACACGATTCATGACATATCTCCTTTCATACTCTGAATCTGACCAAACCAGGGTGACAGATCCTTTCCCAGAAAGAATACCACAATCGCCGCAAAACGGGAACACATTTTTGCTCTTTGAAAAAAGAATTCGATGTATTCTGACAAAATAACTGTTTTTTCGTCACGAATCAACAGAGCTGACGTTATTACATAATGAGTGCGGTGTGCTGCAGGGCGTGAATAATGAGGGATTCTGTCGATTTAACGAGATAAGATTTTCTTGATAATACAGGCGGTTGTTATATAATACAAGTAGTTTTTGTACCTGACAATTTTTGGTATGGGCCCTCAAAAAATGCAGCAGTGCAACGACATATTAATGGATCAGGAGAGGAGTATACAATGGAAAAGTTGAATATTGCGATTGCCGATGATAACGAGAGAATGGTGCAGCTGCTGGACCATATCGTCAGCAGCGATGAAGAACTGGAAGTTGTCGGAAAAGCCGGAAACGGGGAAGAGCTGCTTGAAATTATCAGGGAGAAAAAGCCGGATGTTGTTCTGCTGGACATCATTATGCCGAAGCTGGATGGCCTGACTGTTATGGACAGAGTGAATCATGAAACAGATCTGAAGAAGCCTGCTTTTATTGTCATATCGGCTGTCAGCCAGGAAAAGATGACAGAAGATGCATTTGATCTGGGAGCAGATTATTATATATTGAAACCATTTGACAATGACACGGTAATCAACCGTATCAAACGTGTACGCACAAGACAACAGAGAACCATGGCAAAGGTCAGGAAAGTAAGTGCGTATGAGAGTAAGAAAGAGTACATGGAACGAAATCTGGAGACAGATGTGACAAATATTATTCATGAAGTGGGAGTTCCCGCACATATAAAGGGATATCAGTATCTGCGGGATGCGATTATCATGTCGGTCAATGATATGGAGATGCTGAATTCCATCACAAAGATTCTTTATCCGACTATTGCAAAACGCCATCAGACAACGCCGAGCAGAGTGGAGCGGGCTATCCGCCATGCAATTGAAGTGGCGTGGAGCAGGGGGAAAATGGATACGATTGATGAACTGTTTGGCTATACCGTGAGCAATGGAAAAGGGAAACCGACAAACTCGGAATTTATCGCTCTGATAGCTGATAAAATCCGCCTGGAGTATAAAAACAGAGCCTGAAATTTCTGCATTTTTATAAAATATTCCGAAAGAGCACGAATAAATACTTTTCATTATGGTAAAAATGATGTATAATTTTATCAAACTGATGACCGGAGGTTTGACTATGAAAAATATATTATTTGTTGCTTCTGAGGTAGTGCCGTTCATTAAGACAGGCGGACTGGCCGATGTTGCAGGCTCTCTCCCGAAATATTTTAATAAAGATGAATTTGATGTGCGTGTAATCCTTCCGAAATATCTGTGTATGAAAGAGGAGTGGAAGGAAAAACTGAATTATGTGACACATTTTTACATGGATCTGGCGTGGCGCTCTCAGTACGTCGGTGTTCTGGAAATGACGTATGATGGTGTGCAGTTCTATTTTATTGACAATGAATATTATTTTGCCGGACCGAAGCCTTACGGCAATATTTATCAGGATATTGAGAAATTTGCATTTTTCTCCAAGGCTGCGCTGTCAGCGCTGCCGCTGATCGGATTCAAGCCGGATATCATTCACTGTCATGACTGGCAGACAGGCCTGATTCCGGTATTCCTGAAGGATAAGTTCCATGAAGGTGAATTTTTCCGTGATATGAAATCGGTTATCACCATTCACAATCTGAAGTTCCAGGGTGTATGGGATGTGAAGACAGTTCGCGATATCACAGGTCTTCCTGCATATTATTTTACACCTGACAAGCTGGAAGCGTACGGCGATGCCAACTTCCTGAAGGGCGGCATTGTATATGCAGATGCGATTACAACAGTAAGTGATACATATGCAGAGGAGATCAAGATGCCGTTCTACGGTGAGGGTCTGGATGGCCTGATGCGCGCACGCTCCAACTGTCTGCGCGGTATCGTGAACGGAATTGATTACAATGAATACAATCCGGAGACAGATAAACTGATTTATAATAATTACAATATCCGCAATTTCCGCAAGGAAAAAATCAAGAATAAGAGAGCGCTTCAGCGTGAACT
This sequence comes from Candidatus Choladocola sp., assembly GCA_034093895.1. GTDB lineage: Bacteria > Bacillota > Clostridia > Lachnospirales > Lachnospiraceae > Choladousia. The sequence continues at coordinate 13,486 of JAXEBU010000149.1, forward strand.
GGGCCTTGGTCAGAACGATTCGACCTTTATGGTTGGTATTGTATCCCGTCTGACAGACCAGAAGGGCTTTGACCTGATTGCCCATATGATGGATGAGATGTGCCAGAACGATATCCAGTTCGTTGTACTTGGAACAGGTGAGGACAAGTATGAGAATATGTTCCGTCATTTCGCATGGAAGTATCCCGATAAGGTATCTGCGAATATTTTCTATTCTGAGGCTATGTCTCACAAGATTTATGCATCCTGTGATGCATTCCTGATGCCGTCGCTGTTTGAGCCGTGCGGGCTTTCTCAGCTGATGAGTCTGCGGTACGGAACACTTCCGATTGTCCGTGAAACGGGTGGTCTGAAGGATACTGTCATTCCGTACAATGAATTCGAGAGTACGGGTACCGGTTTCAGCTTTGCCAACTACAATGCTCATGAGATGTACAATACGCTGAAATATGCAATGCACATTTATTATGACAGGAAGCGGGAATGGAACAAGCTGATTGACCGTGCGATGGCGGCGGATTTCTCCTGGAACAATTCAGCGAGAAAATATGAGGAGCTGTACCGCTGGCTGTGATTTTTCCGCTGCGGATAAAATAACAGGAATAGTATGCCTCCTTTCCGGACATACTGTGGTGGTAACACAGTATCCGGAAGGAGGTTTTTTTATGAACGAGATATCAGAACTGGATCTTCAGAATCTCCGTCATCTGATCGGCGGATTTTCGACCACACATTGTAAAATGCAGTCTTATGCAGAACAGGCTACCGATCCCGGCGTGAAACAGTTTTTCCAGAAGTCCGCGCAGTCGGCAATGGAAAGCAGGCAGCAGCTGATGCAGTTTTTGCAGTAGGAGGGAAAGACAGATGGATGAAAAAACAATGGTATCCGATACCCTGACAGGGATTAACGGTGAACTGGTCCGGTACGGAGAGATGATTTCACAGACAGAAAACATGCAGCTGAAACAGACACTGAAACAGTTCAGAAATCAGTGCGAACAGTCTCAGGAGGAAATCTATCAGATTGCGAGAAGCAAACAGTATTACGTTCCGGCATCAAAGGCTTCAAGAGAAGAGATCGAACACGTCAGATCTGTGCTGATGCAGGGGTAAGAAACAGAGCAAAAGTATAAACGGAAGGCAGCCGCAGAATCAGTATAAGAGTTCTGCGGCCGCCTTTTATCCTTTCTTCAGCCGGTTACATACGGTTCTGAATTTCCGGTATTCCGGAAACAGACAGACAAGAACGAGCAGGAAACAGATCATGTAAAAACCGCCCTGAAGAATCAGGCTGATCCAGGTGACAGCGGGAAACAGCCTGAGTCGAAGCAGAAAAACCGGTATGCTGCAGAGAATACACACCATTCCCGGCTTGATCAGAGCATCTGTCAGGTCTGCAGAAAAATGTGTGACACGATACAGCGTGATCAGAGAGCAGACTGTGAGAAAGATCTGGCTGAGCAGGATTCCTGTCAGGTAACCGTTCACTCCGATGGATGGAACCAGCAGATGGATGGATGAAAGACGAATCAGAAAGCCTGCAACGTTCCACAGGAGAAGAGCTGTCGTTTTATCAAAGCCGTGGAGAATGCCGGTGAGTGATGTGTTAATGTAAAGGAACGGACAGAGCAATGACAGCCGGCAGATCAGCTGACCGGCGAGATCGGAATGAAACAGCAACAGACCTGTCTCGCGTCCAAACAGAAGAAAAGCGGCCAGGAAGAAAAAGCCCAGCAGCAGACTTCCCTGAAAAACAGCAGCTACAGTGGAGCGGATTTTCCTGTTCTGATTCAGTGCACGCGCTTCAGATACAGCAGGAAGGAGAAGTGAGCCGAGCGTTCCGGTAAAAGCCGTTGGGAAAAAGATGAGCGGCAGAGCCATTCCGGTCAGTGTACCGTATATGGTCAGGGCCTGGGCGCTTCCCGGCCCGGACAGTTGAAGCTGGCGGGGAAGAAGAGCGGCTTCGATTCCCTGAAGAACACATAAAAGTGTCCGGTTCAGCCCGAGAGGCAGAGAAAAATGCACTGTTTTTCGGAAATCTGCCGTCCGCGGGAGCAATTCGGCGAAAGTGACGTTTTCGCTTTTTTCGAACATAAGTGCCAGAATACAGCAGACAGATGAGGCGATTTCTCCTGCAAACTGTCCCAGTGCCATGACGGAAGACCGGAGCGGTCTCCCGCTGCGCGTAAAAAGTGCATAAAAGAAAAAAAAGGACGCGATACGTATCAGCTGTTCCATAAGCTGAGACACAGCCGATACCGACACATTTTTCCGCCCGATAAAATATCCGCTGATACACCCGTGAACAACACAGAAGGGAAGTGAAACTGCCAGAATCTGAAGCAGAATTTCACATTGCGGTTCCATGAGAAAACGATCAGCTATGAATCCGGAGAAGCACAGAAGCAGCGTCATACATCCCAGTGACAGAACAAGGGACAGGATAAGACCGGAAAGGAGAATGCGCAGAGCTGCCTTCCGGTCATTTTTTGCACAGAATTCAGCTGTAAAACGAGAGATCGTTGTCTGGGTTCCGCCGGCTGCTGTTGCCAGGCAGAGCATATAGACAGGCAAAGCCAGCTGATAAAGGCCGATCTGATCGGCACCAATGGTCCGGGAGAGGAATATTTTATAGAAGAAGCCTGCTGTTTTTGTGAGTATTCCGGTCAGAGTGAGAAGAAAAGTGCCTTTCAACAGATAATGACGCTGGTTCATGGAAGCAGTACCTGCCTGATCACGGTTTTTATAATTTATGCGTGATATTTTATCGTTAGACCTCTTGACAGATGCCGTGTCAGGTGGTATTCTGTCCATGAAATCCGAGTAAAACACTCGGGAATGAAAAAAAGCTGTTTCGATGGAAAGCCGGAGGGGTAGAATGAAACTTTCAACGAAAGGAAGATACGGGCTCAGGGCCCTGATTGATCTTGCACAGTACAGTGAAGAAGAAGCAGTGTCCATAAGCAGTATTTCTCAGCGCCAGAATATCTCGGAAAGCTATCTGGAGCAGTTGATGGCGAAACTGAGAAAAGCAGGACTGGTGGTGAGTATCCGTGGGGCACAGGGCGGTTATCGTCTTGCAAAACCGGCGGAATCCATTTCTGTTGGTGACGTTCTGCGTGCACTGGAGGGCAACCTGGAAGCGGTGGAGTGTTCTGCACTGAAGGATCAGGGGTGCGAAGGCTCCGATCTCTGTGTAACGAAGTATGTCTGGCAGAGAATCAATGAGAGTATCGCCAGAACGGTGGATGAGATGATGCTGGATCAGCTCGTGGAGGAAAGCAGAAAAGCACAGAAAAAAGGAACAAAACAGTCCGCCGATTACAGCAGCAGAAGCTGCTTGGGATAAGGATGACTGATTAAAAAAGGAGAATAGATTATGGGTAAATTGATATATCTGGATAATGCGGCTACTACGAAAACGTCACCGACCGTACTGGAAGTCATGCTTCCGTATTTCTCTGAATTTTACGGAAATGCTTCCAGTATCTACAGCATTGGTGCCAAGAGCAAGGAGGCAATTACAGCCGCAAGAGAGACAATTGCAGCTACACTGGGTGCAAAACCGGAAGAGATTTATTTTACGGCAGGCGGTTCGGAAGCGGATAACTGGGCGCTGAAGGCAACAGCGGAAGCTTACGCGTCAAAAGGAAAACACATTATTACTTCAAAGATTGAGCACCATGCGATTCTGCACACCTGCGAATACCTGGAAAAGAGAGGGTTCGAAGTGTCCTATATCGATGTGGATGAAAACGGCGTTCTGAAGCTGGATCAGCTGGAAAAAGCAATCAGGCCGGACACAATTCTGATTTCCGTAATGTTTGCGAACAACGAAATCGGAACGATCCAGCCGATAAAGGAAATCGGTGAGATTGCCAGAAAACACGGCGTTCTGTTCCATACAGATGCTGTACAGGCGTACGGTCAGGTTCCGATCAATGTGGATGAGCTGAATATTGATATGCTCAGCTCCAGCGGACATAAGCTGAACGGACCGAAAGGAATCGGTTTCCTCTATATCAGGAAGGGCGTGAAGATTCGTTCCTTCGTTCACGGCGGAGCACAGGAGCGCAAACGTCGTGCGGGAACAGAGAACGTACCGGGGATTGTGGGATACGGTAAGGCCGCAGAGGAAGCACTTGATACCATGAAAGAGCGTACTGCCCGGGAAGCAGAACTGCGTGATTATCTGATCGACCGGATTCTTCGGGAGATTCCGTATACGAGACTGAACGGACACAGAACGAAACGTCTTCCGAACAATGCGAACTTCAGCTTCCAGTTTATAGAGGGAGAGTCTCTGCTGATCATGCTTGATATGGAGGGCATCTGTGCATCCAGCGGATCTGCATGTACTTCCGGTTCGCTGGATCCGTCACATGTATTGCTGGCCATCGGTCTTCCCCATGAAATTGCCCACGGTTCACTTCGTCTGACGCTGGGCAGTGATACAACGAAGGAGGATATTGATTTTGTAATTGAAAAAATCAAGGGTATTGTGGAGCGGCTGCGCAGCATGTCTCCGCTGTACGAGGATTTTGTGAAAAAATCTCAGAACAGATAAAAGTTATAAATTCAGATTGGAGGAACAGAGAATATGTATTCAGAAAAAGTAATGGATCATTTTCAGCATCCGAGAAATGTCGGAGAAATTGAAAATGCCAGTGGCGTAGGTACTGTCGGTAACGCAAAATGCGGCGATATCATGAGAATGTACCTCGATATTGATGAGAACGGTGTGATCCGTGAAGCGAAGTTTAAAACGTTTGGATGCGGGGCGGCAGTTGCCACCAGCAGCATGGCTACAGAGCTTGTAACAGGGAAAACGATCCAGGAAGCACTGGAAGTTACCAATAAGGCGGTAATGGAGGCTCTCGACGGACTTCCGCCCGTAAAGGTGCACTGTTCCCTGCTGGCAGAAGAAGCAATTCATGCAGCTCTGTGGGATTACGCAGAAAAGCACGGAATCAGGATTGAAGGCCTTTCCAAACCGAAGTCAGATATCCATGAGGGAGAAGAAGAGGAGGAAGAGTCTTACTGATCTATGGAAAAGAAAAAAGTAGTCGTTGGAATGTCCGGCGGGGTGGATTCTTCTGTTGCTGCTTATCTTCTGAAAGAAGCCGGGTACGATGTAATCGGTGTGACGATGCAGATCTGGCAGAAAGAGGATGAGGATACAGTCAGTGAAAATGGCGGCTGCTGCGGCTTAAGCGCAGTGGAGGACGCTGCCAGGGTGGCTCAGAGACTGGGTATTCCCCACTATGTTATGAATTTCCGGGAAGAGTTTCAGGAAAAAGTCATATCCTATTTTATGAAAGAGTATCTTGCAGGCAGGACACCCAATCCCTGTATTGCCTGCAACCGGTATGTGAAATGGGAATCGCTTCTTCAGCGGAGCCTTCAGATCGGTGCAGACTATATTGCCACAGGCCATTATTCGCGGATCGCGCATCTGCCGAATGGAAGGTATGCCATCGAGCGGTCTGTCACTGCAGCCAAGGATCAGACGTATGCGCTGTATAATCTGACTCAGGAACAACTGTCCCATACGCTGATGCCTGTGGGTGATTACGAAAAAAGCAGAATCCGCGAGATTGCGGAAGAAATCGGACTGGCTGTGGCGCATAAGCCGGACAGTATGGAAATCTGTTTCGTCCCGGATCAGGATTATGCCGGATTTATCAGCAGAAACAGCGGATGTCAGATTCCGGAAGGCAATTTCGTGACAACCGACGGAAAAGTGATCGGCCGTCATAAAGGGATCACACATTATACAGTGGGACAGAGAAAGGGACTGAATCTGTCTATGGGAAAACCTGTATTTGTTGTGGAAATTCGGCCGGAGACGAACGAGGTCGTGATCGGTGATAATTCCGATGTCTTTACAGACCGGCTGATCTGTACGGATTTAAACTATATGAGTGTTCCTGATTTTGAGGAAGATTTTCCTGTAATCGCCAAAATCCGTTACAATCATGCGGGGGCGAAAGCAAGAGTGAGAAAGATCGGACCGGACCGGGCAGAGGTGATTTTTGAAGAACCGGTTCGTGCAGTTACTCCGGGACAGGCTGTCGTATTCTATGACGGAAACTATGTGGCAGGCGGCGGGACGATTCTTGGAAAAGCATGAAGCGTCCGGCATACAGCTGTAAATTAAGAAAAACATAAGAACAATGGATATAAAAAACAACTTCTGTTCCTCTATAATAAAAGCAAAACTTCTGCGTTTGCCGGAAAAGGACGGAAGTTGTTTTATGTGCATGCTCCATTCCAAATTGCAGGATGAAGCGTATGAGAACGGGTGATGAACAGAGAGGACCGTGGTATGGAAAGAAGAGGCAGCAGATATTCTGATAATAACAGAAACAGAAAAAGAAGGAAACGGAGAAAACGGGGCAGCAGGGGCGTTCTTTACGGATGCATTATCGCTTTCCTCGTTCTCCTCATTGCCTGCGGAGTGGGAACACTTCTGCTTTATAAGAGCGGAAGCGGAGGAAAGGCTCCTCAGGTGAGTGTGGATCTTGAGATGCTGGACAGCCCCCATGCGGCGCTGATCGACGTGCAGACCGGAACCGTTATCGGTTCGAAAAGCGGTGATACGGTGATTTATCCGGCATCCATGACGAAGATTATGACGGTGCTTATTGCCATCGAGTCGATCCGTGATCTGGATCAGACTGTGACCATGTCATACGATTATTATGAGACGCTGTATCAGAGAGATGCTTCCAGAGCCGGTTTTGAACCGGGGGAAGAGGCAAAACTGCGTGATCTACTTTACGGAGCGCTTCTTCCTTCCGGAGCGGAATGCTGTATGGAGCTGGCTATTCAGTCATCAGGCTCCGAGGATGCATTTGTTGATCTGATGAATGAGAAGGTCAGCAAGCTGGGACTGACGCAGACCCATTTTGCAAACTGTACCGGCCTCCATGCGGAAGATCAGGTAACTACGCCGATGGAAATGGCAAAAATCCTCCGGGCTGCGCTGGAAAACAAAACCTTTTATGATGTTTTTACGACGAAATCCTATACAGTGGGCGCAACAGATGTTCATCCCGATGGATTTACCTTCCAGAGCAGCATGTTCAAGAATATGAATAATTCTACTGTAATAGGCGGTGAGATCCTGGGCGGCAAGACAGGCTATACCGATGAGGCGGGATACTGCCTGGCCAGCATGGCCGGAGTGGGCGGCTGCGAATACATTCTCGTTACTGCAGGCTGGGCCGCGGATCCCAGAACAGATCTGTATCATATTAATGATGCATTTCTGGCATACAATGCACTGGGACGGGCCCTGGAAAATTAAAGTGGAATGTATTCCGGTCTGCGGTTTTCAAACACGGTGTAAAAACGGAAACCGATTTCCTTTAACAGTATCTCAACTGTGGAAAAATCAAAACAAAGATGCTGCGGCGCATGGGCATCGGATCCGATAGTGATCAGCTCCCCGCCCAGCTCACGGTAGCGGCGGAGCACTCCTGTACACGGATTCGGTTCACCCAGTCCGTATTTGAGTCCGCCGGTGTTGACTTCCAGACATTTGCCGTTGTCAATCAGGTACTTCAGGATCGGATCGATATAGTCGGCGTATACTTCATAAGAATAATAATGGTTCTGATTCGGGCCGTAGCGTACGATATAGTCCATATGGCCCAGTGTATCGAAAGAATCCTGGGAAAAGCGCTTCAGCGTATCAAGCTGTACACGGAAAAATTCCTCATAGCAGTCACGCTCCTGTTTTCCCTCGAAAAAGGCAGGATAGTAGGGATCTTCTCCGTTGACAAAGTGCTGGGATGCAATGATAAAGTCAAAGGGATACTTTTCTGTGAGGCGGTTCAGCGATTGCGACAGATGGGACTGAAGGCCGAATTCCATGCCGGCTCTGATTTTCAGCCGGCCGGCGTACTGTATCTTCAGCTCCTGCATTTTATGGAAATACCGGTCAAAATCCACGGTAAAATCGGTATCACTGACCGGAGCGTCAATATCTTCATGTTCGGTGAAACAGATTCCTGCAAGCCCCAGGCGGACAGCCTGTGCGGCCATCTGTTCCGGCGGTGTGTCGCTGTCACCGGAAAAGTCTGAATGCAGATGGTAATCATATCGAATCATAGTAATCAATTCCTCCCGGGCTGCAGTACTGCGGCCTGTAAAATCAGCAATTTGCACATCTCGAAATCATAATATCGGATATGATGCAAAAAGTCCACAAAATTTTAGAAGTAGTACATATTAGCACTTGAATTTTTGGCACAAATTAGTTAAAATAGCTACTAGGTTGGGGCTTTATTAAGGATTCACTTCAGAAACCCAACAAGTATCTATTAAAATTACATTTAGGAGGAATTGTAATCATGGCAGTAAAAGTTGCAATTAATGGATTTGGACGTATTGGTCGTCTGGCATTCAGACAGATGTTCGGTGCAGAGGGATACGAAGTTGTTGCTATCAACGACCTGACAAGCCCGAAGATGCTGGCTCACTTATTAAAATATGATTCTTCACAGGGAAAATATGCTCTGGCTGATACAGTAACGGCTGGTGAGGATTCTATCACTGTTGACGGAAAAGAAATCAAAATCTACGCAAAAGCTAACGCTGCAGAGCTTCCGTGGGGAGAAATCGGTGTAGACGTAGTTCTTGAGTGTACAGGTTTCTATACATCCAAGGCTAAAGCATCTGCTCATCTTGAAGCAGGCGCTAAAAAAGTTGTTATTTCTGCTCCGGCAGGAAACGACCTTCCGACAATCGTTTACAATGTAAACCACACAACACTGACAAAAGAAGATACAGTTATTTCTGCAGCTTCCTGTACAACAAACTGCCTGGCTCCGATGGCAAAAGCTCTTAACGACTATATGCCGATCGAGTCCGGTATCATGTGCACAATTCACGCATATACAGGTGACCAGATGATCCTTGACGGACCGCAGAGAAAAGGCGATCTGAGAAGATCTCGTGCAGGTGCTGTTAATATCGTTCCGAACTCCACAGGTGCTGCAAAAGCAATCGGCCTTGTTATTCCGGAACTGAACGGCAAACTGATCGGTGCTGCACAGCGTGTTCCGACCCCGACAGGTTCTACAACAATC
>JAXEBU010000150.1:0-12975 GCA_034093895.1 Candidatus Choladocola sp.
ATCCCCTCACTCATGAGGGGCTTGACTGCTTTTGCGCGCCGAGCGTGGTCAGCTCTGCTGACATTTTCTCTGCACGCGAGTGCGCATCTTCGCGGAGCGTTTTTATCGTATAGGAAACGAAGTTTCCTATACGATAAAAAATAACGGGCAGTGCGGAAAGCACTGCCCGTTCAGCCAATATTATTTGCTTATCATCCAAGCCACCATTTAATTGAGTATGCACCGGAAGACTTCTTATAGGAAGAACCGCTGGTGCGTACTGCCTTGATATAGTACGTACCCGGCGTTACTTTCAGTTTCCTGTTTCCCGATGTTATGGAATAATAACGGTTCGACTCATTCATCATGTTGTCAATCCGAATTCCTTTTTTGTAGCTGGGTCCATACAGATAGAAGGAAAATCTGCCGTTTCCTACTGCGGAAATATTGAAGTAAAGTACCTTTCTCTGGGTCACCTTAAATTTGAACCAGTCTGCCTTCGTTGCGCTTTCGCCTGCAGGCATCACTCCGTTGATCTTTTTGTTTCTGGTGATCGTTGTCGCTTTGCTCTTGGAGGAACCTCCCTTGTCGGTCACTGCTGCAAAATCTGCCGCCAGCACGTATTTACTTGCGCCTGATACTCTGATATAGTACGTTCCGGCTTTCACACCGTAAAGTGCAATATCATCATCCGTTCTGTAAAAAACACTTGTTCCGGAAGAATACCGCTCAAGAGATTTTTTGTTCTTATCGCAGAGCGCGATTGACAGCCTGTACTGCGAAGAACCGATGACTCTCGCTCCTGCAACAGAAATTACTCCCGACTTGCTCACCTTAATCTTATGATATACGGTAAGGTTACTCTCACTCCAGTTGCCGGAATACGTGTAAGTACCGGAACTGTTACGTGGCATGGTTACAACTTTCGTTCCTGCTGCCATTGCGTTCATGCCGAACAGAACGGACATCAGCATCACAAGGGATACCAGTAACAGCAGCTTTCTGCCTTTGCTTTTCTCTCTCTTCATACTCATTTCTCCTCCAACTCAAATTAAATCGAATTTTAGATAATTATACCGTATTACCTGAGAGAAGTCCACAAAAAACAGCGAAATTAACAATTTTTTTTCACATTCTTTTCACAATAATAACTGCTCTGCAAGTTTAAGGAAGCAGCTGCGAAAGTCACGTTTATTCACTGTTTCCGCTATAATGACAGGGTATTCTGCATACGTCACTCCTTCAACCAGATAACGGACCGTTCCCACCTGCTGTCCTTTCAGTACAGGAGCCTTCAGCACTTCTGTCATCTCGGTCTGAATCTGTACGTGTTCCAATGGCCGCATCAGGATACAGATTTCTTCTTCCTGCTGCGCCTGCGTTGCAGCATACTCCTTCCATCCTCCCGTCACAGAAACAGACTCTGTCTTCAGATTCTGATCCGTCACGACCCGCTTTTCAAAGTTTTCCAACCCGTAACGCATCAGTTTTTTCGTGTCCGACCACTTATATCCCTTATGAGACGGCCAGCCGCAGGCCAGCAATGCCACAATCAGAAATCGGTCATCCCTCTTCAAGGCTCCGACGTAACAGTATCCGGCTTTACCTGTAAACCCTGTCTTACCGGAAACTGCACCCTCCATCATGGTGAGAAACGTATTGTGGTTGCTGCAACTGTATGTCCTGACTCCTTCTGTATCGGAAAACGTATGTGAATCCGTCCCTGTAATTTTCAGAAATTCTTCTGACTTCGGCGATCCGTTCAGACAGTAACGCATGACAGCTGCAAGCTCTGCGGCTGTTGTATGATGTGCACCGTTTTCGTCTTCCGCATCCAGTCCGTTGGGTGTGATATAATACGTATTCGTACATCCGATTTCCCGGGATTTTTCATTCATTTTATCGGCAAACGATTCTACACTGCCGCCAACTGTCTCCGCAATACACACAGCCGTATCATTATGGGATTCCAGCATCAGAGAATACAGAAGGTCTTCCAGATAAAACGTATCTCCCGTTTTCATGCCAAGCTTTACAGGAGGCTGAAGTGCTGCGTTCTCAGTAACTGTACAGATTGTATCAGGACCACATTCCTCCAGCGCAAGGATGCAGGTCATGATTTTCGTTGTACTTGCCATGGGAAGCTGTTCATTCTCATTTTTTCCATATAGAATACGCCCGCTGTCACCGTCCATCAATACGGCGCCGCGGGCGTACAATCCTGATAATTCTTCTTCTGCCTCTGCTCCGGCTGTCATCAGAAAAGCCAGTGCGAAACAGATCAGTCCTGCAATCTTCCGTTTTGTTGTTTCTCTCATCCACAATCCTCCAGGTCACACATCCAGTTTCAACTGTACCTCTTCCTCAGCTTCCGCTTTGAAGTCCTCCATCTGAACCGGATTCATCTCCGGCAGATCATCGAGAGAGTGTATTCCAAAATGCCTGAGAAACTCCTCTGTCGTACCAAACAGAAGGGGTCTGCCCGGTGCGTCGAGACGTCCCAGTTCCTTAACAAGGTTGTATTCAATCAGTTTATTGACAGCGTGATCACATTTTACACCGCGGATTTTCTCAATCTCAAGCTTTGTAATCGGCTGCTTGTATGCAATGATGGAAAGAGTTTCCATTACGACGTCGGTCAGTACCGGTTTTTTCGGCTGTTTCGCCACCCGGATCAGATATTCATACAGTTCACTCTTCGTACACAGCTGAAAAGAATTCTCCAGTTCAATAATCTGGATTCCCCTGTCTGATTCTTTATACCGGTCCATCATTCCGTAAATAATTTTTCTTGTTGTTTCCTGGTCCTGTTCGATCGCCTTTGCAATTTTCTCAGTCTCCACAGACTCTCCGACTGCAAAAAGAATGGCCTCAATCGCGGCCTCCGCCTGTTTTCTGTTCACCTGTATATCTCCGATCTCTCATTCTTTCTCAATCATAATCCTGTTGCAGCGTGATACTCCCACCTGCCCTTCCGGTACAGGAAATCTGAATATCCCCGAAAGTTTCATCCTGTTCCACCAGAACCTTACCTTCTTTCATCAGCTGCAGCAGTGTAAGAAAGGTAACGATCTTATACAGTTTGCCGTCCCGCAGAAGCAAAATTTCACGGAAGGTACATTCCTTCCTCGTGAAAATGTACTGCTCCACAAACTGCATGGTTTCATTCATATCCACTTCTTCTTTTTTCAGATTGCCGAAGGTGCTCCTTACCGGATCAATCCTGTTTTCCTGGCGACGGATAATATCCCGGAACACGGAATGCAGTTTTGAAAGTGTCACCCCATCCAGCAGCTTCTCAATATCCACCGGCTCCCGGTAGGCTTTCACCTCATCCGGAATTGTAGGCCCCTTGTACAGCTGAAAAGAAGCATCCTCCTGCCGATCCCGGAGTTCATAGGACATATACTTGTACATCTTATATTCCAGAAGCTTCTGAACCAGTTCTTCTCTCGGATCGATCTCTTCGCCCTCTTCCGTCACCTCCGGCGGCAGCAGCATACGCGATTTGATATCCAGAAGCGTCGCAGCCATAACGAGGAATTCACTCATCACCTCGAGATCCTCTCCATGGATCTCTTTGATATATTCCATATACTGATCTGTGATTTCCGCAATCGGGATATCATAAATATTGACTTTGTTTTTCTCAATCAAATGCAGGAGCAAATCCAGTGGTCCTTCAAACGCCTGCAGCTTTACCGGTATCCCCATTGTCTGTTCTCTTTCTGATTCTCGTTTTATAGTATCTATATATATGAGCCAACCAGCGATTTTTTCGTGCTTCGCACTCTCAAATTCGCTGAAATCATTCAGAATCCGCCCGGATGTCCATGCGTCCCTTGTTGGCTCATATGAAATCAATTACGATCAGTTCCGGCGGATTATTGATCCTGACATTGATCGTGTGATTGCCGAGTCCGGCACTGACAATCATTTTCCGGTCTGATTCTGTATACATTCCTCTGTCGTATTTCGGGAACAAACGAACCTGAGGACTGATCACACCGCCCAGGAAGGGGAGACGGACAATTCCACCGTGGAGATGTCCGGAAAGTGTAAGGTCTGCGCCCCAGGAGGCGTATGCGTCAAAATAACACGGATTGTGTGCCAGAAGAAGATGGAAAGAGTCATCCTCCGGCCTTCCGAGAAATTGCTCCATCTCCTCTGCTGTCAGTTCCCGCTTTCTGCCTCTGCTGAAATACTCAGACGGCAGCTCAAGTCCCCAGATCGTCACTGGCATCCTCTGAATTTCTGTCTTTGCGTGAGAATTCTCAAGAAGATGGACCCCGAAGCTCTTGATCATATTGGAGTAGCGCTCGTAGCAGTCGCCATACAGCTCCGGTCTCTCCTTCATCCTGCTTTCATGGTTGCCGTTGGCATAATACACCGGATACTGTTTCGTCAGTTCATCCATCAGTGCCAGTGCCGCATCCATCTGCGGCTCCTTACCGCCAATCAGCATATCTCCCGCAACGCAGATGAAAGCAGGATTCTCATTTCTGATTTCCTGAAGCAGAAGACTGTTGCCCTCTGCATAGCTCATATTGTGAAGATCGCTCAGAAACACCACCGAAAACGGCTGCTCCGGCCTTCTGTGTTCATTTCCGATCCGCATTTTATATCGTGTGACTTTAAATTCCGGCATTACAGTTCTCTCGCCCTTTCACGATTTTCTTCTGATATAGATATTTAAACAGTTTATCACATTTTGTTCTTCATGAAAAGCCTTTTCTCCTACAGAACCCATCGATCCCACATTTCGGCAAGATAATCCAGGTAACCGGCTTTTTCCACCGCTTCTGAGGTGACAATCGGTACCCTTCCGATTTCTTTATCCCCGAGAAAATAAACACAGTCACCCACCCGGGCATTCTGTGTAAGGGGAGCCCTTATGTCTTCTTCCCACTCAATTCGCCGTTCTATCTGTGAAAAGTCTTCATTCTCCGTACTCAGATAAGAGAAACCATGATCATACTGAACATCTGTTTTCTTCTCAACTGCACCTTTCACTTCAACAGGAGAAAGTTCCATCATCTCGTCATCTTCATACAGCGTACATCTGGAAAAACCATAGTTCAGAAGCTTTCCTGCTTCTGCAAATCTCGTTTTTGTGTCAGGAGATGTCAGCACAACACTGACGAGGCGGATTCCGTCCCGCATGGCCGTCGCACTGAGGCAGTATTTCGCCATGCTTGTGCTCCCTGTTTTGAGGCCGTCACAGCCGTCATAGGCACGCAGAAGTTTATTCGTATTGGAAAGCGTAAAAACGCTGCTTCCCCTGGCCGTCACATGAGTGATATCCTCCATCCAGATATGAGAATATTCCACCACCTGAGGAAAGCGATACAGAAGTTCTCGTGACATCAGCGCAACATCATGGGCAGAAGTATAATGATCGGCAGAATCGGTCAGTCCGCAGCAATCGACGAAATGAGTGTTATTCATGCCGAGACTTTCTGCTTTTTTATTCATACTGTTTACAAAGGATTCTTCCGTACCTCCGATCTGCTCCGCCATGGCGACCGCCGCATCATTTCCAGAAGCAATAACGATGCACTTCAGCAGCGTCTCTGCCGTCTGTTTCTCTCCCTCCTCCAGAAAGACCTGCGATCCGCCCATGGATTTTGCATGGGCACTGGTCACAACCTCCTGATCCAGTTTGAGTTTTCCCTCCTCCAGTGCTTCAAATATCAGCAGAATTGTCATGATTTTCGTAACACTGGCAGGATGAACACGTGCATCTGCACCTTTCTCATACAGTATTTTTCCTGTTGAGACTTCCATCACCGCCGCATGAGGTGTCTGCAGGTTCAGATCATTTCCGGTATCAGACTCCGTCTCTTCCACAGCCCGGATAATACCTTCCGAAAAGTCTTCTGTCATTCCATACCGGAATGCACAGACAGACAGCACATTCCCCAGCAGAATACCGACTGTAAGGATCCAGGAAACAGTTCTTTTCATGGGACCCGTCCTGTCATTTCTTTGTAAACTATATTACCGTTCATACAAAAACATGCATGAAAAAAAGAAAGAAGCAGCCCTTTACAGAAGCGGTGCAAACAGACGCAGGATACTCTGCCACAGTCTGGTCCATGCTTTTTTGTTTCGGCAGTCCTCTTCCGTAATCTCACAGCACTCACTGAAAATATCGAGTGCATCTTCCTTGATCTGCATCACAGATTCTGAATTATACATCCATACACCGCACTCAAAGTGGAGATACAGACTGCGGTAATCCAGATTGATCGTGCCGACAGTGGCAATTCTGTCGTCACAGACGAAAGACTTCGCATGCAGGAATCCCGGCCTGTACTCAAAAATACGGACACCGGAAGCAATCAGTTTGTCGTAATACGATCGTGTCAGAAGAAAGACCAGCTTTTTGTCCGGTATACCCGGTGTCACAATTCTGACATCCACACCGCTTTTGGCAGCAAGACAGAGTGCAGTCATCATTTCGTTATCGATAATCAGATACGGCGTGAAAATATAGACGTATTCTTTCGCTCTGTTGATAATGTTCAGATATACGCTCTCTCCCACCGTCTCATGGTCAAGGGGCGTGTCGCCGTAGGGCTGCACGTACCCGTCATCTTCAAACTCCTCCTCATGCCACTCGTGCGGACGGTATTTTCCGTAATCAATTTTCTCACGGGCCAGCACACTCCACATCTGCAGGAACATCACCGTCAGGCTCCATACGGCTTCTCCCTCCAGCATCACACCCGTATCTTTCCAGTAACCGAACCGCTCTTTTCGGTTGATGTACTCATCAGCCAGGTTGATACCTCCGGTAAACCCAATGTATCCGTCAATCACCGTAATCTTTCTGTGATCCCTGTTGTTCAGCAGCACAGAAGCAATGGGAATCAGCGGATTGAAAACCTCACAGCGGATTCCTCTTCGCTGCAGCTGCATCTCAAATCCCTGCGGCATGGTGCTGGCACATCCGAAGTCATCAAAAATAATCCGGACATCCAGTCCCATTCCGGCTTTGTTCTCCAGAATATCCAGGATTCCCTGCCACATTTCTCCGTCATCGATAATAAAGTATTCCATGAAAATATAGTGTTCCGCATTTTTCAGTTTCTCGATCAGAACGCGGTACAGTTCCTCGCCCACACGGAAATACCTGGTTTTCGTCTTCTGATAAACGGGAAATCCTGCGTTGTCGCGGATATAACAGGACTGTCGGTCCGCCGCCCTGCTCTCACCGGCCAGTCCGATTCTGGCACTCTCTTCTTCTTCCAGATAACCTGCCGCCTCATGAAAAGACTGATCCAGCTTGGCCTGCAGTTCCTTTCCCATCCGTGATTTTCCGAACATGAAATAAATCACGGCTCCCACAACCGGGACTGCAAGGATCAGAATCGTCCAGGCAAGCTTGTAGGCAGGATTAATATCCTTGCTGACAATCCACAGAATTGCCACCACACTGATCAGCTCAATCATCGTATTGATAAGCGGAAATCTCTTTCCAATCACTACAACAGCAAAGATAATCCAGAATACCTGGGTCAGAACCGCCAGTGCAACCAGCACAACACGGCCCACTGTTCTTTTTGATGGTTTCTTAACAGAAGGTTTTTTCATAATAATCTCCATAACCGCATACACTGCGGTCAATCATGGTATGCTTACCGTCATATCATCCGGTGATGAAAAAATCCCTGACCATAGCATGACCAGGGATTTTACTGCACATTAATTGAATTTACGCTTACGAGCTGCTTCAGACTTTTTCTTACGTCTTACGCTCGGTTTCTCGTAATGCTCTCTCTTACGAATTTCCTGCTGAATACCAGCCTTCGCGCAGTTTCTCTTGAAACGACGTAAAGCACTGTCCAGAGTCTCGTTTTCTTTTACGATAACATTTGACATTGTCTCACACCTAACCTCCCTCCAGTTGTAGATTGTGCATAATACAACTGTCTGGGTATTTTTATTGCACTATTAAGTAGTATACCATATTTTCCATTTTCGTCAACTCTTTTTACAGAAATTAGCGAAAAAAACAGTAAC
This sequence comes from Candidatus Choladocola sp., assembly GCA_034093895.1. Lineage (GTDB taxonomy): Bacteria > Bacillota > Clostridia > Lachnospirales > Lachnospiraceae > Choladousia. The sequence continues at coordinate 8,008 of JAXEBU010000150.1, forward strand.
TAATTCTCTGTCCTATCTGGAAACCTGGTCTTTCAGGACTTCTTTTGCCTTCTTCAGTGCAGCATCAATACCATCCGGATTCTTTCCTCCGGCCTGTGCCATGTTGGGACGTCCGCCGCCGCCGCCACCTACGAGAGCAGCAATTCCCTTAATCAGATTGCCCGCATGTGCACCGCGCTTCATGGCACCGTCTGTAGCCGCTGCCATCAGATTTACCTTGCCCTCATTCACAGAAGCCAGGAGCACAACGCCTTCGCCCAGTTTTTCACGGAGCTGGTCACCCAGTTCACGCAGTCCGTTCATATCCACACCTTCCAGTTTGGCAGGAAGCAGCTTGACGCCTTCGATCTCACATACCTGATCCATCACATCACCGAGCGCATCTTTTGCAAGCTTGCTCTTCAGAGACTCATTCTCGCTCTGAAGGCTCTTTAATTCTGCCTGCAGCGCTGCAATCTTCTCGAGAAGGTTTGCCGGAGTGGCTTTCAGCAGCTTTGCTGCCTCAGCCAGTTCTTTTTCCGTATTTTTATAATATGCAAACACACCGTCACCGGTCAGCGCTTCAATACGGCGTACGCCTGCCGCAATACCGGACTCGGAAACAATCTTGAATGTGGCAATCTCCGATGTAGATGATACGTGGGTACCTCCGCAGAGTTCCTTGGAGAAATCACCCATGGAAACGACACGTACCTCGTCACCGTACTTTTCACCGAACAGAGCCATAGCGCCCGTCTTCTTTGCGTCTTCGATGGACATAATCTCCGTCTTCACAGAAAGGGAAGCTGCAATCTCGCGGTTCACAAGCGTTTCCACCTGTGACAGTTCCTCAGCCGTCATTGCCTGGAAATGTGCAAAGTCAAAGCGGAGTCTGTCCGGTGTCACCAGAGATCCCTTCTGCTCCACGTGTGAACCCAGTACTGTCTTCAGCGCTTTCTGAAGCAGATGTGTGGCACTGTGGTTCCTGCACGTATCCTTTCTGCCCTTTTCGTCAACCGCAAGCGTCACCTGATCCCCTGTCTTGATCATGCCTTCCGCCATGTAGCCGACGTGGCCGTATTTACCGCCCAGCAGATGAATGGTATCCTCAACAATAAAACGTCCCTCTTTGCAGGAAATAACACCTTTATCGCCTTCCTGACCGCCCATTGTTCCGTAGAACGGTGTCTTTTCCGTGATCACTGTACCGCGTACACCTTCGGTCAGCGCTTCCGTAATCTCTGTCTCTGTGGTCAGAACCGTGATCGAAGACTGGCATTCCAGTGTATCATAGCCCACAAACTCTGTGGTCACCTCAGCCGGAATCTGATCGTATACGGTTGCGTCGGCACCCATGTAATTGGTGGTGCCGCGCGCTTTTCTCGCTTTCTGACGCTGCTCTTCCATACATGCTTTGAAGCCGTCTTCATCGATGGAATATCCCTTCTCCTCCAGGATTTCCTTCGTAAGGTCAAGGGGGAAGCCATACGTGTCATACAGTACAAAGGCTTCTTTTCCTTCCAGTGTCCGTGAACCCTTCTTCTCAAGCCCGGCCTCCATGTCGGCCAGAATACTAAGTCCCTGATCGATGGTACGGCTGAATTTGTCCTCTTCCTGAGCCAGAACCTTAAAGATAAAGTCCTTCTTCTCCTCCAGCTCCGGATAACCGTCTCTGGATCCCTCAATTACCGTCTCACTCAGTCTGGAAAGGAAGCTTCCCTCGATACCGAGCATTCTGCCGTGACGGGCAGCCCGGCGGATCAGACGGCGCAGAACGTAGCCGCGTCCTTCATTCGTAGGCATAATACCGTCGGAAATCATAAATGTTGCGGAACGGATGTGGTCAACAATCAGACGGATGGAGATATCCTTCTTCTCATCAGCCTTGTACTGAGCGTGTGCCAGCTCACAGACTCTGTCACGCAGTGCCTGCATCGTATCCACATCGAAAATGGAATCCACATCCTGTACTACGACTGCCAGACGCTCCAGACCCATACCTGTATCGATATTCTTCTGTTTGAGCAGCTCATAATTGCCGTGTCCGTCATTCTCAAACTGTGTAAATACGTTGTTCCATACTTCAATATAGCGGTCGCAGTCACAGCCTACGGTACAGCCCGGCTTTCCGCAGCCATACTTCTCACCGCGGTCATAATAAATCTCAGAACACGGTCCGCAGGGACCTGCTCCATGCTCCCAGAAATTGTCCTCTTTGCCAAAACGGAAAATACGGTCAGCAGGAATGCCCACCTGTTCATGCCAGATATTCCATGCCTCATCATCCTCCAGATAAACGGAAGGATACAGACGGTCCGGATCAAGTCCCACCACCTCAGTCAGGAACTCCCAGGACCAGGTAATGGCTTCTTTCTTAAAATAGTCTCCGAATGAGAAATTGCCCAGCATCTCAAAAAAAGTACCGTGACGAGCGGTCTTGCCCACATTCTCAATATCACCGGTACGGATACACTTCTGACAGGTGGCAACTCTTCTCTTCGGCGGAATCTCCGCACCTGTAAAGTATGGCTTCAGCGGTGCCATACCTGCATTGATCAGAAGCAGGCTGTTGTCATTATGGGGCACCAGCGAAAAACTGTTCATAACCAGATGATCCTTGCTTCTGAAAAAGTCCAGATACATCTTTCGCAACTCATTCACTCCGTATTTTTTCACAATTATTCCTCCAGCTTTTATCTTTTTACAGATAAAATGCGAAACTCATGTTTCGCAATTATCTGCTGTCTTTATTTTTCGCTCTGAATCTCAGATGCTTTTTTTGCGTCCTTCCTGTCGCGCAGCTTCTTTCCGCAGAAAATCGCTGCCAGAGAAACCGCAATCATAAGAACAAAACGTACAAATTCAATCAGAAACTCACTAAAAAATGCTGCCATCTGTTCATTTCCTTTCTTTGTCCATCAGACAATGTTAATCTGCATTCGTATTTATTCAGTTTATCACAGTGCCACTTTCTTTTCAACAGGTTTTCTTCATACACCGTCTTCTATTTTATCTTCCATAAGGTCGTCTCCGTCCGCCGCACCGGTAGCCAGTCGGTCACAGCGCTCATTTTCCGGATGGCCGTCATGTCCCTTGACCCAGATATAGGTAACGGTGTGCCCGGCTGCAGCTTTCAGCAGCCGCTTCCACAGATCCGTGTTTTTCACCGGCTCATTCTTTCCCCGCTTCCAGCCTTTTCTGATCCAGCCGTCAATCCAGTGCTGATTAAATGCATCGGTCAGGTACTTCGAATCCGAATAAAGCTCCACCTCACAGGGACGGTTCAGCGCTTCCAGACCCGTTATGGCAGCCATCAGTTCCATCCGGTTGTTCGTTGTACGCCGATACCCCTGAGAATACTCCCGCTCATGAAGCGTACCGGTCCTGTCCACATACTGAAGAATCGTACCGTAGCCCCCGGGTCCGTCAGGGTTTCCTCTGGCTGCTCCGTCTGTAAATATTCTGACCAGCATCTGCTCTCCTTCCGTCTTCACTCAAGAAGCTCCTGTATTTTTTCCGTAATCTCCCGTGAACGTTTGTGGTCCCGGCCGCTGTTGCTGATGCCCACCACCAGATTATCTGAAGAGACGATTCCTGGAAAATAGAAATCACATTTATTCTTATCCGTACAGACGTTCACGGGAATTCCGAGACATTTGCATGCCGAATAGATCTCCTGATTCGTCTTCTTGTCATTCGTCGCCGCAATCACCAGTGACGCGTCATAAATATCTTCCCGCTCATAATACTTCCTGCAGATCGTGATCTTTCCTTCCTCCTCCAGTGTCATCAGCTCTCTGTTTACCTCAGGAGCAATCACAACGAGATGATTCGTGAAAGGGATCAGGGAACGTATTCTGCGCTTCGCAATGGTTCCCGCACCGGCAACCACCACTTTCTTGTCAGATAAATCCACAAACATGGGAAAATATCTTTTGTCCTTACTGCTCATTTTAACCTCCAGTGCTGCATTCACTGCGGTATCCGTCAGACACGGGAAAACAATTACTGCGTCCGATACATTACCGCACCAATACTATATCACACGGCCGGAAAAATTTAAACCCAAAATTATATCGACATTTTTCAGCTGTTATACTATAATGTTGGTTGAAACGAAAGATGCTTTACAGCATCAAAACTGAGCAGAGGTGACCAAATGGCAATCAATTTTGTAAAGAAGCTGCCGATTCCGGCTGAAGTAAAAAAACAGTATCCGCTTCCGGAAAAGGTAGTTGCGATCAAACAGAAAAGAGACGCGGAAATCCGTGATGTCTTTACGGGTAAATCCGATAAATTCATACTGATCATCGGTCCGTGTTCCGCAGACAATGTGGATGCGGTTATGGACTATATTCATCGTCTCGCAAAAGTGCAGGACAAGGTGGGCGACCGTCTGATCCTGATTCCGAGAATCTATACAAACAAACCGCGTACGACAGGGGAAGGCTACAAGGGACTGATGCACCAGCCGGATCCCGAAAAGAAACCGGATGTATTTGCCGGTATCGTGGCCATGAGAAAGCTCCACGCTCTGGCAATCGAGGAGACGGGACTGACAGCAGCAGATGAGATGCTCTATCCCGAAAACTGGCGCTATCTCGATGACCTTCTTTCCTACGTGGCCATCGGTGCCCGTTCTGTGGAGGACCAGCATCACCGTATGACCGTCAGCGGCATGGATGTCCCTGCAGGTATGAAGAATCCCACCAGCGGTGATCTTTCCGTCATGCTCAACTCCGTAGTGGCAGCCCAGGCCAGTCACAACTTTATCTACCGCGGCTGGGATGTGAATACGGACGGAAATGAGCTGGCTCACGTGGTGCTGCGCGGTGCCACCAACAAACACGGCAATTCTATCCCCAATTACCACTATGAGGATCTCCGTCTCCTGCAGGATATGTACGAAAAGCGTGATCTGAAGAATCCGGCAGCAATCATCGATACGAATCATTCCAACTCCGGAAAGAAATACATGGAGCAGATCCG
>JAXEBU010000151.1:0-7019 GCA_034093895.1 Candidatus Choladocola sp.
AATACCGCTTCCCTTCAGGGAAGAAATGAAATGGAGCAAAACGTATGAAAATCAGAAAATTCAGATCTGTCCTTCTCCTTCTGGCCGGTGCCATGCTTTTTGCGTCATCCGGCGCCGCTGCCGAATCGCCCTCCCTGCCTGTGGAAAACGGAAAAATCAGGGATGGCACGTATCCTGCAGAAATCAGTTCTGCGGAACCTTCTCTTTACGATGCAGAAGCAGAACTTCTCGTAAAAGACGGTGCCATGACGGTTACGATTTCTCTGGGCGGAGAAGAATGTCTGACACTTGATCTGGGAACTTTGGAAAATGATGCCGAAACAGACGCGGATACATCCGGAAATATTGCATCAGAAGAATTTCCTGCTCCGGAACCGTCAGAGCCCATGTCAGTCGACAGGCCGGACGGGGAATACTCCATCGGTGTGGATCTGGCCGGCGGCAGCGGAAAAGCCACCGTCATGTCTCCCACACTTCTGACAGTCCGGGACGGAAAAGCATATGCAAGAATTGAGTGGAGCAGTTCCAACTACGATTACATGATTGTGGGAACGGAAAAATATCTCCCGGTCAATGAGGAAGGAAACTCTGTTTTTGAAATTCCCGTCACCTGTATGGACAGTGAAATGGCCGTCGTTGCAGACACACTGGCCATGGGAGATCCTCATGAAATCAACTATACCCTTTATTTTTATTCGGACTCCATCGGTTCAAAACGCCAGATGCCACGGGAAGCAGCAAAACGCGTTCTCATTATCGCACTGATCATTATTATCGGCGGAGGAATCCTCAACCATTTCGTCAACAAAAAACGGCGCGTTTAAGCGAATCAAATAAGTCCCCCACTTAATGCTCAGAGCATTGGAAGCGGGGGACTTACCTGATTCAGTTAAAACGCAACACCAGACACCAGAATGACATTGGCGTAGGACGTACATTCTCCGGTGCGTACAACGGCCTTCGACGCTTCGGTGATCTTCTTGAATTCCTCATGGGGAACGTACTCGACTTTTACATTCTCTCCGAAGCGCTTCCGTATTTCTTCATGCATTTCGGGAGAAACGGTTCTGATTTCATCCGCCAGTATAATCCGCTCCACACACAATTCCGAAAGAATGGTATCCAGAGTGTCCAGGAATGTCGGAACTCCCTGTCTCAGGGCCAGATCAATCCGCTCTGCTCCTCCTCTGATCGGAAGCCCGCAATCGGCTACTGTCAGCATATCCGTATGCCCCATCGTGGAAATCACTGCTGAAATACCTGAATTTAACAGCGTTGTCTTTTTCATAAGTCATCTTCTCCTTTGCTTTTCTTTTTATCGTAATTTTCGGATCAGTCCGAAAACTCCCGTTCCACACAGTACTGCAGGACGGATTCCAGCTGCGGTGAGACCCACTTGTCTCTGTGGTACAGCAGCTGTTTCCACACTTCGATCTCCGGCTCTCTTACATCCAGATACCGCATGCGTCCGGCCGCCACTTCTGATTCCGTCACATAATCCGGCAGAAAAGAAACACCGATCCCCTGCTCCACCAGATTGCTGATCAGCCTCGTACTTCCGATTTCCAGAATGGGATGTATTTCCAGGGACATGCCTGCCAGCTTTTCGTCCAGCATTCTGCGGTAGCTCATTCCTTTTTCCGTCAGAAGAAAGGGACAGCAAAGCAGTTCTTCCAAAGAAACCGGTTCTCCGGGCACAGCCCCGTCTCTGCAGGAAGCTTCTGCCCCCGCCACAAAATGCATCCGGACCTTCTTTTCCTTTACAATCACGTATTCCGTATCATAAATATGATTATCCAGTGTCAGGATGGCATCCACCTCATTCTGATTGATCAGACGAAACATCTCCTCCGTACCTGCAGCAATGATTTTCAGTGTAATCTGCGGGTATCTCCTGCGAAAATCCGCAAACCTGTCATCCAGCAGCGAATCACTCAGAGAATCCGCCATGGCCAGACGGACGTGACCGCAGACTTCATGACTGTTCTGCATATTTTCCTTCAGTTCTCTCGTGAGGTGCCCGATCTGCTGTGCATACTTCAAAACCTCTTTTCCACGCTCTGTCAGCACAACCGTGTGGTTGATGCGCTCAAACAGCTGTGCATTCAGCTCCGTCTCCAGCTGCCTGATCTGAAAGGAAACGGTTGACTGAGAATATCCCAGCCGGCTGGCTGCCTTTGTGAAGCTGGACAGCTCTGCCACATGAATAAAAGTGTTTAAATTTTTCAGATCCATCTGCCTACCTCCATCGAAAGTTTCGATATTCTCTATCATTATTATTAATTTTACAGATGTTATCTTCTACTATATACTAAATCATAGAAAAATACAATTTTTACGTATGAAAAGGTGGAATTATGGAAATAGCAATAAATATTTTTCAATCCGTTTACCATTTACTATGGGGAGATCTGATCACGATTCCTCTCCCCGGCGGCAGTTCCGTGGGAATCTCACTGCTGATTCTGATTCTGATCCCCGCCGGAATTCTGTTTACATTTCAGACCGGATTTCTTCCGATCCGGCTTTTTCCGGAAATGCTGCGCGTTACTGTAGAAAAAAAGAATCCTTCACAGAAGAATTCCATTTCCGGTGTTCAGGCTCTCATTATCTCCACAGCGACGAGAGTCGGCATGGGTAACCTGGTTGGTGTGGTGGCTGCCATTTCTGCCGGCGGTGCCGGTGCCGTTTTCTGGATGTGGGTTACTGCTCTTTTAGGTTCCTCCACTGCTTTTATCGAGGGAACTCTGGCACAGCTTTACAAAGAAAAGGATCCCCTTTACGATGGATACCGGGGCGGTCCCGCCTATTACATCCATCATTTTTTTATGAATAAAAAGAATCCGAAAAGCAGAAGAAAACGTTCCGTGACTGCAGTATTATTCGCCGTCTCCGGTCTGATCTGCTGGTGCGGCATCAGCCAGGTAATCGGAAATTCCGTTTCCTCTGCCTTTGTGAATGCATTTCATATCCCGCCGCTGTACACGACAATTGTGCTGGTGCTTCTGGCCGCAGTCATCGTTCTCCGGAAGAATGCTACGGTAAAAGTACTGGATATCGTCGTTCCGATTATGGCCGGCTGTTACTTCCTGATTACACTGTTCATCATCTTCCGGAATATCGGTCAGGTTCCTGCCGTGTTCCGTCAGATTTTTGAGGAAGCCTTCGGTCTGCGCCAGATAGCTGCCGGCGGTTTCGGAGCCGTTTTAATGAACGGCGTAAAACGCGGTCTGTTCTCCAATGAGGCCGGAAGCGGATCGGCACCCTGTGCGGCAGCCGCAGCAGATATCAGCCATCCTGCAAAGGAAGGACTTCTTCAGGCCTTCGGCGTGTTTATTGACACCATTGTGATCTGCAGCTGCTCAGCAATGATCATGCTTCTGACTCCTTCCGGACTTACAGACGGCCTGTCCGGAATGGATCTGCTCCAGACGGCCATGTCTCACCATCTGGGACGTTTTGGTGTGATTTTTATTGCCGTTATTCTGTGGCTGTTCAGTTTTTCAACATTTATCGGCGTCCTGTTTTATGCCCGTTCCAACGTAGCCTACCTCTTCGGAGACAACTGGCTGTCCCAGACACTGTACAAAGTACTGGCACTCATTATGCTGTTCATCGGCGGGCTGGCAGCCTACACCTTCGTATGGGATCTCGGCGATGTGGGAATCGGACTGATGACCATATTTAACATGATTGCACTGATACCGATGTCCCGGCAGGCCATCGATTCCCTGAAGGATTATGAACGGCTGCGTGGGAAGAGGAAACGGCAGTAATGCTCTTCCCATCCGATTTCATACTATTTTCCAAACAGAATCATGGAAAGCATTCCCGGACCTGTGTGGGCACCGATAATCGGTGAAAGCATGGTCCGGTGAACTTCCACTTCCGGATGCAGTTCCCTCACCTTCTGCACCAGACGTTCTGCCAGCCCGGAAGTATCCGCATCACAGATATAAATCACATTTCCAAGCTCCGGATTATAATTCTCTTTAAAGTACTCAAACAGCGCTGTCATGGCTGCTCTGTCTCCACGCTTCTTATCCACTGTCACAAGCTTTCCGTTTTCATCAATTTTGAGCAGCGGTTTAATATTCAGCACAGATCCTACAATAGCTGTTGCGGCACCGACGCGGCCTCCGCGTTTCAGATACATCAGATCCTGCACCATAAAATAATGGCGAAGCTGCGGAACCAGCTTTTTTACTGCCTCACAGTTTTCCTGAATACTCATGCCATTTTTCCGGTTCGCAATGGCACGCTCCACCAGCAGGCCGATTCCGCCTGTGGCAGCCAGCGTGTCAACCGTCAGCACCTCAAGCTCAGGATACTCTTCCTTCAAACTGCGGGCAGCCGCCAGAGAACTTTCATATGTGGAAGAAAGTCCGCTTGACAGGGAAAAGTAGAGAATTGATTTTCCTGCCTCCAGGAATTTTTTAAAGAATTCCTCATACATATACGGGGAAATCTGAGACGTCTTTGTCAGATCTCCCGCTCTCTGACCGTCATAAAACTTTTTCAGCAGTTCTTCCGCTTCGCACCCATGGGATGTGCGCATTTCCTCTCCCAGAGAATACTCCATGGGAACAAACTCGATACCATTCTCTCTGGCTGTTGATTCCGGAATATCTCCGGAAGCATCCATGCATATTACGTAATCGTTCATTCAAACCTCCTGGTGTTACATTTCGTCGTAATTTGTAACATTATTATTGGAACAATTGTACCATTCCGCCAGGAGATACGCAACTGTTTTGTTTCTGAAAGCTTCTGATCCCGTTTCAGCTGCCCGGAATCTTTTTATATCATTCCATCCTTCAGTACCTCATGATCTCTGAGCAGCTTCTCCACCACAGTTCCTTTTACGAGACGCAATACCGGTTTTTTCAGCAGGTTGAGTGGTCCCGGAAGTTCAATTTCCAGCGGTGACTTTCCGTCCATCAGCTTCACTGTGCTGTCCAGAAGTTCACGGACGTCGTAGACACTGCCCCATACCTCCGGAACACCTCTGTCTACACCAAGCAGTCCGTACACGGCCTCCATCGCTGTCCGCACAGAATACTCTGTCGTAAATACAGTATCTCTCGGAGTTTCAGCAAACTGCCCCAGGAATGCGAAATTGACACAGCCGTCCGGGATGACATCGGGGCGGTCACCTTTCGTACGCGGCATGAAAAATGCGGTGATATACGGCATCATGGTCGGCACACAGACTGCACTGTGTTCTGCCAGTTCCTCTATCTGCTCTGTCGGTACACCGAGATGGTACAGCCACTCTTCTGTAATCTCTTTTCCGGTACAGTCTTTCATCGGCTTCTTTACGTAGTCTCCCGGAACATCCGTAAACAGCCCATATACCCAGACACATACCTTATCTTTATCCTGATCCCTGAACTGGCCCTGCCGGTTGATGGTCCAGCTGAGAAGCCATTTGGAATCCATACAGCTTACGATACCGCCTGTAACCACCTTTCCGCTCTTCGGGTCACGCTTGCAGATACTGGTGATATACGGAAGAATCCGATTGTCCAGCGTTGTAATGGTGGCTGATTCCCAGTTGGTCTTTGACACATCGGAGCAGAATTTCCCTGGATGCCCAAAGGATGGATCCTGTTTTGCAATGTTCTTCCAGAGATTCCAGCAGCCGCTGGTTCGTACCTCTGCGTCACCGTTCGGTGCGTGATTCTGATCTCCGTAAACAGTTCCCTCTGTGCAGCTTCCGTTCGTCACAAATACAAGGTCATTCTCTGTGAGCAGGATCCCTTTTTCCACACCTTTGACTTTACATTCGATGGCTGTGGCAATTTTCCTGTCATCACGGAACTCAAATACCACATTTGTCACTTCCGTGTTGAACTGAAAATCCACCCCTGCTGCTTCCAGGTATTTCTGCATCGGAAGAATCAGTGAATCATACTGGTTATACTTTGTGAATTTCAGTGCGCTGAAGTCCGGTAGCCCCGCAATATGATGGATAAACCGCTGGAAGTACAGCTTCATCTCCAGCGCGCTGTGCCAGTTTTCGAAGGCAAACATGGTTCGCCAGTACAGCCAGAAGGTGGAATTGAATACTTCCTCGTCAAATACATCCTCTATCGTTTTATCGTACAGATCCTCGTCTTTTGTCATGAACAGTTTCATGATTTCCATGCAGCCCTTCTGGCTCAGGTTGAACTTACCGTCCGTATGGCCGTCTTTTCCGCGGTTCACCGTGGCTCTGCAGAGAGAGTAGTTGGGATCATGTTTATTCAGCCAGTAAAATTCATCCAACACCGAAGCACCCGGCGTGTCCAGGGAAGGAATACTGCGGAACAGATCCCACAGACATTCAAAATGATTCTCCATCTCACGGCCGCCGCGCATCACGTATCCCCTCGTCGGATCAAAGATTCCGTCGCATGCGCCTCCTGCAATATCCATAGCTTCCAGAATGTGGATATGAGAGCCCTCCATCTGTCCGTCACGCACCAGAAAACACGCTGCCGCCAGAGAGGCAAGTCCGCTGCCTACAATATATGCATTCTTCTCATCCACACCTTCCGGTTTTTCCGGACGTGCAAACGCTTCATAATTTCCGTTGCTGTAATAAATCCCCTTGCTGTTTTTTGCATTTTTCCCCCGCTCTGTGTTGCGGTACTCATTTTTTACCGGTTCCTTTTTCTTTCCGCCGTCCTTCACCGTATTCGTTCCATTCTCTTTTGCTTTCTTTGCTGCCAGCGCTGCTGCCCCTGCACCTGCCACCAGTACGGATGCCACCTTCAGTTTACTGCTCTTTTTTGTCATAATAAAACCACCTTTCTGTTCTGTGTCAGCCCTTTTCCTTTTCTCTGTCTGTATCATACCCTTTTTTCCGCACTTCTTTCAATTTACAAAAAGAGAGTGCTGATAAAAAACTTATCATGCACTCTCTTTTGATAAAAATCCTGTATTCTTTTCATCTGAGGATGAATCGTGAAGCCTCCTCAGTCCGGGCTGCCTTCCACAAAATTGCGGATGGATCTGACTACGGTACCCCTCAG
>JAXEBU010000152.1:0-3074 GCA_034093895.1 Candidatus Choladocola sp.
CAACACCACAGGGATATTTTGTGGATAAAGCGGAGGTGGAAGCATTCGATAAGGAGTTTCCGGTGAAAGAAAAACGGAAACTTCCAGGTCAGTTATTCCAGGAGTGATCAGTATTTCCGAAGGAGTCCACCGCTTCAGGCGTGAAGAGTTTCCCGTTTTCCATGCGGTCAACTGGTACTGGAAGCAGTACGCCGGGTATTGTAGTTCGGACCATTGCGGACGCTCTGACTGTATCCCTTTCGCGCATGATCGATATCGGTTTGCCCTGCCTTTCCGTAGAAGCAACACAGATCAGGTTGGAAAACGTAACTGCGTGTGCTATACTTTACGAGATAAATATGATCATAAAGAGGCGATTAACGTGAGTAAAAAGAAAGAAGCCCTGCAGAACCTTCTGAAGCTGATATCAATAGTCTTTATTGCTACCGTACTTGGAAAAATATTTACAGAGCTCGGATTTCCGGAGACGAATATTGTTGTAATGTATCTCCTGGCTGTTCTGCTGGTTGCAAGATTTACATCGGGATATCAGTATGGGATTTTGTCAGCCATAGTTTCTTTACTCTGTTACAATTACTTTTTTACAGAGCCATACCATACGCTTGCTGTAAATGATCCGGGCTATCTGATCACTTTTTTCATCATGCTGACAACTTCGGTCCTTACGAGTGCTCTGACAACAAAAGAAAAACTATTAGCGGAAGAAGCAAATGAGAGAGGGAAAGAAAACCAGATCCTGTATATGCTTTCCAGTAAACTGTCTGATGCTGCAGACATGGAAGCGGTTCTGAGAATTGCTGCAGAAAGTATCAGCCGTCTGCTTCAGGTAAATGCCGGATGCATTTATGTCGGAAGGCAGTCTGAACCGATCTTCCTCCAGCAGTCAGGAAAAGAACAGATTCACAGAAGCGTGCCGGACGCAGAAGAGATTCGGAAGAGATATACAAATCTTCGAACCGAATATCTGGAAGAAGAGGAAGCTTATGGGTATCCGGTCAACGGACGGGAGCATCTGCTGGCAGTTGTTAAAATTGACAAAACCGTAAATGAAGAACATCTGCAGGAAAAGAAAAAGTTACTGCATTCTATCATAGAGAATGTCTCCATGGCAATGGACCGGATTGAAGTAACGATAGAAAGAGTTCGTGACAGAGAAAGCATGGAACGGGAGAGAGAACGTGCAAATCTTCTGCGTGCAATCTCTCATGATCTCAGGACACCACTGTCGGGTATCATGGGGACATCGGAAATGCTGATGGATATGACTGATAAGGAAGACAGACGGCAGGAACTGCTTCAGGGTATTTATCAGGATGCAGACTGGCTGAAATCTTTAGTGGAGAATATCTTAAGCCTGACCAGACTGCAGGACGGCAGAATTGTAATACATAAGGAAATGGAAGCAATCGAAGAGGTGATTGGATGTGCGGTCGCTCATGTGGAACGGAGCTTTCCTGAGCGGGAGATACAGGTTGAGATACCGGAAGAGTTCCGGCTGGTTCCGATGGATGCCAGACTGATGGAACAGGTGATCACGAACCTTCTGGATAATGCGGTGAAACATACAAAACCACAGGAGGCCATTACGGTTTCGGCCAGTTATACAGAGGAGGTTGTACTGGTTTCTGTCCGGGATGAAGGGGAGGGAATTGACGAAGCAGACCTTTCCAGTCTTTTTAAAATATTTTATACTTCCAGGACACGTTCGGCTGATGTAAGGAGAGGAATCGGTCTGGGGCTTACAATCTGTGAAACGGTGGTAAATGCCCATGGCGGAACGATCATCGGGCGTAACCGTACGGATAGAAAGGGAGCAGAGTTTATCCTTACATTGCCTCTTGCGGAAGGAGAAAGAGAAATTGTTTAAAGAAAAAATACTGATCATAGAAGATGATGTACAGATACAGAATTTTATGGTTTATACCCTGGAAAATGCGGGATTTTCTGTGGAAGGTGCAGTAAATGGAAAAGATGGTATCTCTTATATGGTGAGAAAAAATGCAGATCTGATCTTACTGGATCTGGGCCTTCCGGATATGGATGGAATGGAAGTACTCCATAAAATCCGTGAGTGGTCAGAGGTGCCTGTCATTATCGTTTCTGCAAGGGATCAGGACAAAGAAAAAGCAGCGGCCCTGGATGATGGAGCGGACGACTATCTGACGAAGCCTTTTTCTGCAACAGAGCTGATGGCCAGAATCCGTGTGGCACTGCGGCATTATTACCGTATGAATCATTCGGAATCAGAGGAAAGAACGGATGATACGGTGTATGTGAACGGAGACCTGAAACTCGATAATGGGGCACATATTGCCTATAAGGATGACAGGGAGATTCATCTGACCCCTCTGGAATATCAGCTGTTGCTTTTATTTATGCAGAATCCTGGAAAGGTACTTACCTATCATACGATTTTGCGAAAGATATGGGGAGAAGGATACGGGGAAGATACCCAGGTACTTCGTTCTGTGATGGCTTCCACCCGAAGAAAAATCGAACGGAATCCGGCAAAACCGGAGTATATAGAGACAGAAATAGGGATCGGATACCGGATGCGGGAGCATGAGACCGTAAAGTAACTAGTTTAGGAGATTCTGCGAATCCTCGTTGGCTTTCTGTATGGGTACCTATATTTTTCCATGGTGCTCTCCCAATGTAACGAACAGCCAATTCACAGTCTGTGTGTTCCGATCTGATTATTCATATAACATAATGTATGTATGACCTTCGTGTGATTCTATTCATACGGAGGTTTCTTTTATAAAAAAACGGAAAAGATAACCATCTTTCTCTAATTGTGATGTCATCACAGAAAGAAAGGTTGAAATCCTGTATACTGCAATCACAAAGACAAGGAGGAACTATAATGAGAAGATGGATTCCCTTTTTACTTCTTTTATTTCTTCTGGCAGGCTGCGCAGCATCCAATGAACAGGAAAACAGTTACCGCCAGATCATTATGGATCAGTCCGAAACAATGATTGAAGAAGTAAGGAATTATAATCATCTGGATGTACGGACACCGGAAGAATTTCGTGACAGACATATTCCCTATGCAAATAATATTCCAAACG
>JAXEBU010000153.1:0-11207 GCA_034093895.1 Candidatus Choladocola sp.
GTACCTGAAGAGTCAGGTCAACCCCCACTTCCTCTACAACACGCTGGACACCATCCGCATTCAGGCACAGCTCAACGGAGACAAAAAGGTCGCCGATCTGCTCATGCGTCTGGTGGACTTTTTCCGGCTCAGCGTAAAGGTGGACCGGCCCATGGTGGCGCTGGACGACGAGCTGGAGCTGCTGGAGGCCTACATGGAGCTGATGTGCTATCGCTATCCCGAGCTGCAGTGCGAATATGACATTGACCCCGAGCTGGGCGGTATGCAGGTACCCAATTTTATTCTACAGCCCATTGTGGAAAACAGTCTCCTCCATGGTCTGAAGAACAAGGGCTACAGGGGCGAGGTGCGTATCTCGGCGAGGAAGACACCGGATAACCGGATGGAGATTCTGGTCAGTGATTCCGGCAGCGGTTTTACGGAAGGCAAGAAAACCGTCATTGATCAGATGCTTCTGACGTATTCCAAACAACCGGCTAATCTGGAAGGCAACAGTATCGGAATTCTGAATGTGCAGAAGCGAATCAAGCTGCTCTGCGGCCGGGAATACGGCCTTTCCTACACGGAGAATCCGACAGGCGGCGTGACGGCTCATCTGCTGCTGCCCATGGAGGAAGATGTACAATGAAAAACTGCGAGTGCTTTTAGTGGACGGTGAAATCATGATCCGCGAGGGCTTTATGCGGTTCTTTGACTGACAGGCCAATGACTGTGAGGTACTGGGTAAAATTACTGGAAAAGGATGGACTTCTGGAATATCCTGTACAGGCAAGACAATTTGGTATCCTGTTTGCATGTGCCGGAGCGTCCTTAAGTACAACGTATCCGGGGCATCGCCCCATAAAATCAGCGAAAAAGAGATATTGCGCTTTTACGGAACGATCATATGAAGCGAAAACAGCTCTGAAAAAAGATCCGGAGGAGAAGAAATAATATTATGGAGAGAAAAGCGGGAATCGAATCAGGTTTGAAAGGGTTGGATGAGAAAGAGACGAAGCTGCGAAAGCCGAATCAGACAGAGCCGGAACTGAGTGATAAGTACGAATTCCGGCAGATTCATGGGGATGAGGCGGATCAGGCAGTGCAGATTGAGCAGATATGTTTCCCGAAAAATGAAGCATGTAAGCCTGAAATAATGAAGGCGCGTGTGAGAATTTTTCCGGAGACATTCCTCGTGGCAGTCAGCAGGGAGAGCGGAAAACTTGTGGGCTTTATCAATGGCCTGGCAACAAATGAGCGCAGTCTGCGGGATGATTTTTTCACGGATCCGACACTGCATGAGAACAGTGGAAGCAATATTATGATTCTCGGTGTAGACGTACTGCCGCAGTACAGGAAGCAGGGTATTGCCAGAGCGATGATGCATTATTATCTGCACAGGGAAAAGGACAGGAACAGAAAGCTGGTTGTTCTGACGTGTCTGTCGGACAAAGTGGAAATGTATGGAAAATTTGGATTCCGGGATGACGGAGAATCTGATTCCGCATGGGGCGGAGAGAAATGGCACGAGATGACGTATGTTGTATGATAAAGATATCCGGGAGCCTCTGTTTGAGTTTCTGGAAGAGACTTATGGAAAAATCAGGATTATAGAAGAGAAAATTATGGGACAGTCCCGTGCGGATATTGTTATGGTAGCACCGGATGCTCTTTATGGAATTGAGATAAAAAGTGACGCGGATACGTATGCCAGACTGCCGGGTCAGGTGAAGGATTACGATCGCTACTTTGATTATAATATCATAGTGGTCGGTTCCAGTCATGGACTGCATATCCGGGAGCATGTACCGGAGTACTGGGGCATTATCACGGCAGAGAAGGTAGATGGC
This sequence comes from Candidatus Choladocola sp., assembly GCA_034093895.1. Lineage (GTDB taxonomy): Bacteria > Bacillota > Clostridia > Lachnospirales > Lachnospiraceae > Choladousia. The sequence goes on from JAXEBU010000153.1 coordinate 1,830, forward strand.
CGGATGGACTTCTATTTTTTCCGTAAACCGGGAACCAATCCGAAAATGAAATGGGAGCGGAAGCTGTCGCTTCTGTGGCGGCCTGAGCTTGCGCTGCTTCAGAAATGGAATGATATGCCGAAATACAAAGAAAAAAGTAAAACGTTTGTCTGTCGGAAGATTGCGGAGAACAGTCCGGAGGAGAAGCTGAAACGCCAGGTCAGTGAACTGCTTTTTGAGCGCGATTATAATGAAGTGGAGAAGCTGCTGGCGGACTACCGGAAAGGTGAAATCAGAAAAAAACTGGATTCGGAAACGGATCCGTCCAGACAGCTGGAGCTGATGATGGAGCAGGCACAGAAACGGCAGATTTTTTATGAAAATGGCTGCAGGAAAAAGAAAAACAGGAGGCGCAGGCGATGACACAGAAAAACAGGAAAGATACGACTGAAAAATTAGCGGTTTTATTCCCGGGAATCGGATATACTTGTGAGAAACCTTTGCTGTATTACGCGGGGAAGCTTGCTGCAGCCCGGGGATATCAGGTGATAACGGTTCCTTATGGAAATTTTTCAGCCGGAATCAAGGGGAATCCGGAAAAAATGAAGGAAGCATTTTTCAGTGCGCTGAAACAGACGGAAGAAATCCTGAAGGATGTACCGTGGGAAATGTATGCGGAAATTCTCTTTATTTCCAAAAGTGTGGGTACTGTCGTTGCTGCGTCCTACCGGAAAGTCCATCAGCTGCAGACACGGAATATTTCATTTACGCCTCTCGAAGAAACGTTTCAGTTTGCAGAAGGAGAAGGAATCATGTTTCATGGTACTGCGGATCCATGGGCAGAAGATTCCGGCAGAATCCGGGAGCTGTGCCGGAAAGTGGGGCAGACGATATATCTGGTAGAACGGGGAAATCATTCTCTGGAAACCGGGGATGTGCTCCGGGATATTGAGAATCTGAAATGGATTATGGAAAAAGTGAATACTTTCCTTACAGAAAAGTGTTAAAACCGTTGCCACAGTGCAAAAACCGTGGTAAAATGTTTGGCGAAACTGGTTCGAAAACCTCCCAGTATAAAAAACTAGGCAGAAAATATTACATATTCGGACTGCGAAGGCGGTTTTATTTGTATGCTTTTGTTTATGGGGGACTGTAGACAGAAGCTTTTTTATCGTACAGGAAACTTCATTTCCTGTACGATAAAAAAGCTCCGCGATGATGCGCACTCGCGTGTAGAGAAAATGACAGCAGAGCTGACCACGCTCGGCGCGCAAAAGCAGTCAAGCCCCTCATGAGCGAGGGGATGGGAGAGCTGATGGCAGGCTTGCCTGCTTTTGTTTTCGTATGGGAAAGGAAAAAAGATGGAAAGAAAAAAAGTGATTATTGACTGTGATCCGGGAATAGATGACAGTCTGGCAATTATGCTTGCCTTAAAATCGAAGGAAATCGATGTGAAAGGCATCACAATTGTCTGTGGAAATGCACCTGTTAAGATGGGATTCGAAAATGCCAAAAAGGTGCTGAAACAAATGGGGCGGCTGGATGTACCGGTGTATATCGGGGAAGAAAAGCCCATGTGCCGGGACTATGTGAATGCGCTGGATACTCACGGGGCGGACGGACTCGGAGAAAGCTTTTTGCCGGAGGTACCCGGCTATGAACAGGAAATGGGGGCTGTGGATTTTCTGGCTTCTCTGCTGAAAAAGGAAAAAGTTTCTGTCATTGCTCTGGGGCCTATGACAAATCTTGCCGCTCTGATTCAAAAGGACAGGGACGCTTTTTTAAATATCGATGAGCTGGTATCCATGGGCGGAACTTTTCACAGTCACGGAAACTGTTCTCCGGTGGCGGAATATAATTACTGGTGCGATCCGGATGCGGCAGCCCTGGTCTATGAAACGATGCAGCAGGAATGCAGACGGGTTCATATGATCGGTCTTGACGTGACAAGAAAAATTGTTCTGACACCAACTATACTGGAATATATCTGCCGCCTCAATCCCGGGATGGGAGATTTTATCCGGAAGATTACAAAGTTTTATTTCGATTTTCACTGGCAGTGGGAACATATCATTGGCTGTGTCATCAACGATCCTCTTGCGGTGGCTTATTTTATTGACCGGAGCATCTGTGATGGCTTTGATTCCTTCGTTCAGATTGAGACGCAGGGAATTTCACTGGGCCAGTCAGTTGTAGATGCGATGAATTTCTACAGAAAAGAGCCCAATGCAAGAGTGCTGACCGAGGTAGATGGGTATCGGTTTTTCCGGATGCTTCTCGCAGAGGTGCTTGATGTGAAACCGGAAGAACTCGATATTCTGCAGGATATTTTATGAGGAGGAGCTGTGAAAAAATATGAAAACAGGAAAGAATTTAGCGTACAGGATCTGCATTCTTGCATTTGCTGTCTGTATTAATCTGATTGGAGGACAGATTGCGCTGTTTTTAAAGCTTCCGATTTATCTGGACAGTATCGGAACGGTCTTTATTGCATCTGTTCTTGGACCTTTTTACGGGATGCTTCCCAATGTCATCAGCGGTCTTCTGATGGGACTGACGGTGGATGTATACTCTCTGTACTATGCGCCGGTGGGGATCATACTCGGTTTTGTGACAGGTCTTGTGTATAAAAATTATCACCCAAGAAAATGGTGGATTTTTCTGGCCGCTGTTGTGATTACGATTCCATCGACCATTGCAAGTGCATGCATCACCGCATTTCTGTTCGGAGGAATCACATCCTCCGGTTCATCCATCCTTGTGCAGATACTTGCCAGAACACCGCTCGGTATGGTTGGCAGCTGCTTCGTCGTCCAGTTTATCACAGATTATATTGACCGTGTCATTTGTCTGTATATTGTTGCGGTGCTGATAAAGGCACTGCCGCGGAATTTGAAGGAGACTTTTTAAAATGAATGTATTAATTACGGGAACCAGTTCAGGGATCGGAAAAGGATGTGCAGAATATTTCCTGCAGGAAGGCCATCGCGTATATGGATTTGATAAAAAGAGTCCTGCGATTCAAAACAGAAATTATACCCATTACTGCCTCGATATCCGCCGGGAGTCTTCCTACCCGGAGTTGCCGGATATGAATGTGATAGTCAACAATGCCGGTGTTCAGAATGAAGATGATATTGATGTGAATCTGAAGGGAACAATCTCTGTTACAGAGCATTACGGAATCCAGCCGGAAATCCGATCAATTATTATGATAGGTTCAGCCAGCGGCCATACCGGGTCGGAATTTCCGGAGTATGCGGCAAGCAAGGGCGGCATTCTCGCCTATACAAAGAATGTTGCCATGAGAATCGCACCATATCAGGCTACGTGCAACAGCCTGGATTTTGGCGGAGTTATGACGGAGCTCAACCGGCCGGTGATGGATGACCCGAAGCTGTGGAACGATATTATGGAGCTTACGCCGATGAAACGATGGATGACCGTAGAAGAGGCTGCCGAGTGGATTTATTTTATGGCAGTCAGAAACCGTTTCTGTACCGGACAGAATATACTGATTGACGGGCTGGAAGCCGGTAACTGCAGCTTTATCTGGCCGGAAGAAAGCAAGCGTTCGAATTGAATGTTGGAGGAGAAAGTGGACTATTTATCACACAATATTGCAATCAATTTAAAACGGATCAGGAAAGCGAAAGGGATGAGCCTTGATGAGGTTGCAGAACAGACGGGAGTCAGCAAAAGTATGCTTTCCACAATAGAGAAGGGGGAAGCGAATCCTTCCATCGGGGTTCTTGGAAAGATCATCAGCGGGCTACGTATTGACCTGCAGGATCTGACGCAGGCACCTCAGGATGATTCCTGTCTGGTAGACATCAGAAAGCTGTCTCCGACGAAAGCGGTGGAAGGGCAGTATCACGTGTGGACCTGCTTTCCCATTGCCGATAACAGAACGGTGGAAATTTACCGGATCGACATTGAGCCGGGCGGTGTTTATGAGAGCGGTTCCCACGGAGAGCGAACAAAGGAATATATTGCCATGCTGGAAGGGACGCTTTCCCTCCGGCTGGAGGATGGGATCCACGTGGTGAAACGCGACCAGTTTTTCCGGTTTGCGTCGGATCAGCCCCACACGTACTTTAACGAAGGAACGGACAGATTAAGTTTTATGTCCTTTTTTGTAGTTTACTGAATTCACGGATCATGAAGGCAGCCATAAGTTCGAAGCGCTCTTCGGGATCTTCGAGATGGAAGCCAAGCTGTTCCTGGAGAATGCGGATCCGGTTTGTTATGGTATTGCGGTGACAGTAGCTTTCACCGGCGACATCGCGGATGCTTCCCCAGTATCGCAGATAGAGAAACAGGGTATCTGCAAAATTGCTGTTGTGCTTTCTGTCGTATTCCAGCACGGGGGAAAGCTTCTGCTCCACAAAGCGATCCAGAATTGACGGGTTGCCGACCTCTGCCAGAATCTGACTGAAACCGATACAGTTTTCTTCGCGCATTTCTGAGAAAATTCTGTTGTAGTAGTCCTTTGTGATATCATAAATATGAATGTGCCAAGGCATGGTAAAGAGCGGGAAGCTGTACTGGTCACAGAGCGACAGTACGGCAGGGGTGATGTCGCTTTGCGAGATATGCTTTCCGATATTCAGGATCAGCCCGCAGGTCTGTTTCCCGATCAGAGTCCGGATGAATCGGAGCAGCCATTGTTCCGTATGGTCATACAGTGCGCCGGTGGAGATAATCAGTTCTCCCCTGCGGAGAAAACTGGAATTTGTCTGGTCTTCTGCCACATAGACCCAGGTCAGTTCACGGTTCAGACCGTCTTTGCCGCCAATCAGCCGAAGCTCATACGTGTCCTTTGTTTCACGGTAAATATCTTCCAGAAAAATAGCCATACTTTCCTCCTGAACATTCCATCGAAGATGTTTTTACTGCATCATAAAATAACAGATTCCTGAGTTGATTCTATCACAGACTGTGTATGATGCACAATCCTTTTTGGAAAGATTGTGCGCGGGAAACGTTGCAAAAAGCGATAATTCGATTTACCATTCTTAGCAGAAAAGACAGGGACGTCCGATTTGAAATAATTTCAAAAGGCATCAGGAGGATACATTATGTTGAGAGAAGAATTACCGAAAATTGTTACAGAAACTTTGCCGGGACCGAAAGCCAGTGAGGTTATCAGAAGAAGAGCAGAAGCAGTCCCGGGGGCCATCCGGTGCGGTTATCCGGTGGTGATGGATCATGCAGAGGGGGCCATTATTGAAGATGTGGACGGAAACCGTTTTCTTGACTGGATCGGAGGTGTCGGCGTTCTGAATATCGGGCACTGCCATCCGGAAGTTGTAGAGGCGGTAAAGGAGCAGGCTGACAAATATTTCCACGGCATGTTTAATGTGGTCACCCATGAAGGATACGTGGCACTGGCGGAAAAGCTGTCTTCCATTGCACCGGTGAAGGGGGATCACGCGAAAGCGTTTTTCACAAACAGCGGAGCTGAAGCAGATGAAAATGCAGTGAAAATCGCAAAGGCATTTACAGGCAGACCGAATATTATCGTATTTTCCGGAGCTTTTCACGGACGGACACTGCTGACGATGTCCATGACATCAAAAAAAGCGTATGCAGTTGGCATGGGGCCGTTCCCGGATGGTGTGTTCCGTGCACAGTTCCCGTATTATTACAGAAATCCGGCAGGAATGCCTCAGGAAAAAGCGTGTGAATATTATCTGGAGTCAATCGAGGCCGTATTCGAGCAGTGCGCACCGGCAGATACAATTGCAGCAATCGTGGTGGAACCGCTGCAGGGCGAGGGCGGATTTATACCGGCTCCCATTGAATGGATCCGGGCAGTCAGAGCGCTGTGCGACCGTCACGGCATTATGCTGGTTGCTGATGAGGTACAGACGGGATTCTGCAGAACGGGCAGAATGTTTGCCACAGACTACTGGAAAGAAGCAGGTGTATGCCCCGATATTATAGCGACAGCAAAGTCGATCGCAGCAGGTGTTCCGCTTTCCGCCATTATTGCGAGAGATGAAATTATGGATGCACCGGCTCCGGGCACTATCGGAGGAACCTTCGGAGGAAATGCGCTGGCATGTGCGGCTGCTCTGAAAACCATTGAAATTATGGAACGCGATAATCTGGCAGCCCGTTCCTGTGAAATCGGCGAAAAGGTCATGAAGCGTTATCTGGAAATGAAAGAAAAGTATGCATGCATCGGTGATGTGCGTGGCCTTGGCGGTATGATCGGAATTGAATTTGTGAAGGATAAAACATCGAAAGAACCGGATGCATCACTGACCTCGGCAGTGATCAGCGAGTGTGCGTCAAAGGGGCTTCTTGTGGAGGGAGCAGGTACGTGGAACAATGTAATCCGTTTCCTTGCGCCTCTTGTAATGACAGATGCACAGCTGGAAGCAGGACTTGATATTTTTGAAGCTGCTGTTTCAAAATGTACAAAATAGTTCAATATAATGGATAAAAAACGGTATTGACATTATTTATTGCGTGTGATATATTGACATTGTTCAAAATATTGTACGAGGTAAAGACAAGGACGTCAGGCTATCCGTATGGATTGCCCGGCGTCTTTTTTCTTTCATAAAAAGGAGGATGAGACGATGAGATTGAAAGACACGGGACTTACCGCACAGGACATCAAAGACAAAGTAAACAAATATATGATTGAGACGTATGAGCGTTTTGATTTTCTCGCAGAGACTGCCAGGGATCAGTATATTTATGATGAAAACGGGGAACCGTACCTTGATTTTTATGCCGGTATCGCAGTAAACTCCGCCGGAAACTGCAATGATAAGGTAGTGAAGGCAGTGCAGGATCAGGTGGCTGACATTATGCATACCTTCAACTATCCGTATACTATTCCGCAGGCTCTTCTGGCAGAAAAGGTATGTACGACCATCGGTATGGATAAAATCTTTTTCCAGAATTCCGGTACAGAAGCAAATGAAGCGATGATCAAGATGGCGCGTAAATACGGTATTGAAAAGTATGGTCCCAATAAATATCACATCGTTACAGCGAAGATGGGCTTCCACGGAAGAACTTTCGGAGCCATGTCTGCAACTGGTCAGCCGGGCAACGGGTGCCAGATTGGTTTCGGACCGATGACCTACGGTTTCTCTTACGCTCCGTACAATGACCTTCAGGCATTCAAGGATGCATGTACAGAAAACACCATTGCAATTATGGTGGAACCGGTTCAGGGTGAAGGCGGTGTGCATCCGGCAACCATGGAGTTTATGAAGGGGCTGAGAGAGTTCTGTGATGAAAAGGGTATGCTGCTTCTGATTGATGAAGTACAGACAGGCTGGTGCAGAACGGGCGCCGTGATGTCCTATATGAATTACGGGATCAAACCGGATATCGTATCCATGGCAAAAGCGTTGGGCGGTGGAATGCCCATCGGTGCAATCTGTGCCACAGAGGAAGTGGCAAAGGCATTTACACCGGGATCTCACGGAACTACTTTCGGCGGTCATCCCGTATGCTGTGCAGCGGCACTGGCAGAGATAAATGAGCTTCTGGACCGCGATCTTGCAGGAAATGCAAAGGAAATTGGTGAGTACTTTAAGGAAAAGCTGAGAACAGTTCCACATGTGAAAGAAGTCAGGGGACAGGGACTGCTGGTAGGTGTGGAATTTGATGATACAATTTCCGGTGTGGAAGTAAAACATGAGTGTATACACAGAAGACTGCTGATTACGGCAATCGGAGCACACACTATCCGTATGATCCCGCCACTTATCATTACCAGAGAAGACTGTGATAAGGCGGTTGAGATTATCCGGGCATCGGTAGAAGCACTGTCATAAAAAGAATAAAAAAGAAGGCGAGGGAGCTTTGACGGATAAAAGTCGGGCTCTCTTTTTTTGCGGGGACAGAGAATTGTCCACAGAAAGAATGGAGAGAGGAGATGTGGTATGCGAGATCATTTTGTGATTTCGGTAGGCTGTGAATACGGCTGTTTTGGACCAGAGATAGGGAAACGGATTGCCGGAGATTTTGGAATTGCCTATTACGACAGAGAATTGATTGATGAGATTATTGAAGAGGCCGGATTTTCAAAGGATCTGACAGAAAAGGCGGAGGCAGGTGTTGCTGTCAAAGGAAAAGCATCGGGAGATGCACGATCAGCAGGAAGTCCTACCAAATATGCAAATCTGACAGAGCGTGTCGTTTATATTCAGACCGAGGTTATTAAAAAACTGGCAGCAAGAGGTTCCTGCGTATTTATCGGAAGATGTTCTGATTACATTCTGAGAGAGCAGGATAACTGCCTGAATGTATTTATCTACGCACCTTCGGAAGTCAGGATCAAAAATGTTATGGAGGCCCACAGTTTAAGCCGCAGTGACGCGATTCTTCTGATTGAGAAAAATGATGAAATGCTGCATGCGAGATACAAACAGATGACCGGTACATACAGAGGAGACCGTCACAACAGACATCTGATGATAGATTCCAATCTCCTGGGACTGGATGGAACCGTAAATTTAATTGAAGAAGTTGCAAACAAAGTCTTTGGCGGGGAGGAGTGATCCGTATGGATAAAAAGAAATCATCAGAATTTGATAAAGTACTTGGTGCATGGGATATCCTTGTGATTGCTTTCGGTGCAATGATCGGCTGGGGCTGGGTGGTATCCTCCGGTGACTGGATCGGAACCGGCGGTGTGATTGGTGCGGCAATCGGTTTTGTGATCGGCGGCATCATGGTATTCTTTGTAGGACTTACGTATGCGGAGCTGACAGGAGCCATGCCTCAGTGCGGCGGCGAGCACGTATTCAGTCACAGAGCAATGGGACCCATGGGTTCTTTTGTCTGCACCTGGGCCATTATTCTCGGCTATGTCAGTGTTGTGTGCTTTGAAGCGTGTGCACTTCCCACGATTATTACGTATATTTATCCTCCGTTTTTAAAAGGGTATCTGTACACTGTAGCCGGATTTGACATTTATGCCTCCTGGCTGGCTGTAGCGGTAATTGTTGCAGTATTCATGACCTACATCAATATCCGGGGTGTCAAGACAGCGGCAATCCTGCAGACGATCCTTACGGTGATTATCGGTGCCGTTGGAATCATGCTGATCGCCGCATCTGCAGTAAACGGTGATATGGGAAATCTTTCCGGACAGTTCTTTGTGGGAGAGTCGACGGGCAGCATGATGAAATCGATTCTTGCAGTTGCAGTTGTGACACCGTTCTATTTTATCGGCTTTGATGTCATTCCGCAGGCGGCAGAAGAGATCAATGTGCCTCTGAAAAAGATCGGAAAAATTCTCGTGCTTTCAATTGTGATGGCAGTCGTATTCTACGCATTTGTAATTCTTGCGGTAGGATACATTCTGAATCCGTCCGAGATCCTGGCTTCTCAGGGAGGCACAGGACTGGTAACTGCAGATGC
>JAXEBU010000154.1:0-8906 GCA_034093895.1 Candidatus Choladocola sp.
CTTGCAGATAAGCTGGTGGCCGGCTGGAAAAAGCAGTTTCCGAAAACGAATATTCAGGCAGAGGAATTCCAGTTTATTGAAAAAGGATTTCACAAAAAATTCTGTTATATCACAACTGCAGTATGCGAAACCTTCGGTAAAAGCGATGACTGCTATGAGCTGACTACTCTTCGGGATTACAGAGACAATTACCTTGCATCTCTGCCGGAGGGAGAAGAGCTGATCCGGATGTACTATGATGTTGCTCCAACGATTGTTAAGCATATCAATCAGAAATCGGATTCCGGAGAGATTTACCGTTCCATCTGGGACACCTACCTTGCTCCGTGCATTTCCATGATTGAACACCATCAGCTTGAGGATTGCCGCAGTCATTACGAGGATATGGTTCATACACTTCAGAAAGAATATTTTTATCAGTAATTCTGCGTTCAGAAGAGACTGCTGCAAGATATATCTGCGGCGGTCTCTTTTACGCATATTCCTGCTTTTTCGGGAAACAATAATGTAAGAACGCCATTTTTGATTATGGATCTGAAATGGCCGGAATACATTGTAAGGAGGAGAACATGGAGAAGGAGCAGGAGAAAGATAAGAAACAGGAACGTTCAGAGAGGGAGAAGGAACAGCGGGAAGCGATCCGGGAGACCGGTGAATTTCCTCTGAATCACAGAATTCATCTTCTGAGCGTAATCGGTGAAATCGAGGGCCATGAATGTCTTCCGGGCAATTCAAAAACGACAAAATACGAACATGTGCTGCCGAAACTTGCGGCAATTGAAGACAGTTCAGAAATTGAAGGCCTTCTGATTCTTCTGAATACAGTGGGCGGAGACGTGGAAGCAGGTCTTGCTATTGCGGAGATGATCGCATCTCTCAGTAAACCGACCGTTTCTCTCGTGCTGGGAGGCAGTCATTCCATCGGAGTTCCCATTGCGGTCTCGACAGATTACTCCTATATTGTAAAAACGGGAACCATGGTGATTCATCCTGTACGGATGAACGGAACGGTGATCGGAGCGCCGCAGACGTATGATTATTTTAAACAGATGCAGGATCGAATTCTGGGATTTATCTCTGATCACTCTATGGCCAACAGAGAGAGGCTGGAAGAGCTTATGCTTGATACAGGCATACTGACGAAGGATCTTGGCACTATTCTTGTCGGGGAGGAGGCTGTCAGGGAAGGCCTGATCAATGAAACAGGCGGTATCAGCGATGCGCTGGGAAAGCTATATGAGATGATTGAGACACGACGCAAATGACAGCAGACGGACGCAGCACAGTCTGTCCCGGTGACTGCGTCCGCCCGTCCGAGAAAAATCTTGTGTCTGTGGAAATAGTTTGCTATAATAATGCAGTATGTAATTAAATAGAATGTTTGTTACGGAGGTAGTTATGTCAATAATAGAATCAATACTTCTCGGAATCGTGCAGGGCATCACGGAGTTTCTTCCGGTCAGCAGTTCAGGACATCTTGCGATTCTCCAGAATATTTTCCATGTGGAGACAAATGACAGTATGCTTTTTGATATTATGCTTCATCTCGGCACACTGGTGGCTGTCTTCATCGTTTATCACAAAGACATCTGGAACATGATCAAAGAAGCCATATTTATGATCGGCGATATTTTCTCTAACTTTAGAACTTTTATCCTGAATAAAATACATAAAACTTCTCTGAAATATAAAAAAATCGTACACAACAGTTACCGGAAATTTGTTGTCCTGATTCTTGTATCGACCGTACCGACCGGCTTACTCGGTGTTCTTGGCAAGGATCTCGTATCGGCAGCAAGCGGTACGCTTCTGATTCCTGGTATCTGTCTGCTGATCACCGGAGTACTCCTTCTGATGGCTGATCTTGCAAAAGAAGGCAGAAAGAAGCCGAAAGAAGTAGGCTATAAAGAAGGGTTGATTATCGGTACAGCTCAGGGAATCGCAACGCTCCCAGGTCTGTCCCGCTCCGGAACTACGATTGCAGCGTGCGTACTCTGCGGACTGGACCGGAAATTTGCGGTGAAGTATTCTTTTATTCTTTCGATTCCGGCAATTCTGGGAGCTGCTGTTCTTGAGATCCGGGATGTAATGGCTGAACCGATTGTGGCAGGACAGATTCTGATTTATCTTGTCGGTGCACTGTTTGCTGCAGCAGTTGGATACATCTGTATCAAGACCATGCTTGTGATTGTACGTAACAAGAAATTCAAATACTTCTCTGTATACTGTTTTGCAGTAGGTATCATAGCGATTGTTGGACATTTCCTGATCTGATCTGTTAAGGAGGACGGAATAAGTTGGCATCAAATGCGGCAAAAAATAAAAGAACGGGAACCGGAAATACGGAAACGAAACGCAGTGTTTCAAAGAAAGCTCCGGCTCCCGCAAAAAGTAATAAATCAGGCAGCAGCAGGAGTCAGTCAAAAACTGCTGCTGTTCGTACGAGCAGACAAAAGACACAGCCTGTAATTTTGGAAGAAGAAAAAACGAATCCGCTGATTATGCGTGAGGCAGTTCTGTGGATTATTCTTGCTGTATGTATTCTTATTTTTATCAGCTATTTCGGTATCGGCGGCTACGTGGGAAGCGCAGTATCGGACCTCTGCTTCGGAGTGTTCGGTATTTCTGCATACATTTTTCCGTTTCTCCTCTTCATCGCGGCAGCTTTTCTGATTTCAAATAAAGGAAGTAAACGGGCAGGAGTGAAATTTGTATCTTCTCTTGTGTTGTATTTATGTATCTGCAGCTTTGCAGCACTTTTTACAGAGCAGTATCAGACGTCTGTCGGGATGATTGAATTGTATGAAAACAGTGCGTCCTACAAGACAGGCGGAGGAATCATTGGCGGTTCCGTCTGCAGTCTCCTGTGCCCGGCGCTTGGCGCAGTTGGAACAGGTGTGGTTCTGGCTATTTTCTCTATAGTTGCTGTTGTTCTGATCACACAGAAATCGCTGATGCGCGGAATGGGACGTCAGAGCAGAAAAGTATATCATTCTGCAAAAGAGTCCACCGCACGGATGCGCGAAGCTCACAGACAGGATCTTGCAGAGCGTGAAGCCCGCAGAGAAGAGCGTCGCCAGGAAGCGCAGCTCAGAGAAGAACAGCGCAGGGAGAAAGAACGCCGTGAAGCAGAAAGGCGTACGGAAGAACGTCAGGCGGATGAACCGTTGAAGGTGGAAAAACACACAAAGAGGACGGAAATTGAAGTTCCTGTACTGTTTCCTGTACACAGCAGAGAAAGCAGAGCAGAACATCGTGTCACCGGTGTGACCATGGATACGAAACTTCACGGTGATCCGGAGCGAATCGGCGGAGATCTCCATGAGATAACACCGCGAATACCGCGTACCGTTCCCGTAAATGAGACAAAAGAAACTCTGTACATCGATTTGGAGGAACGGTTGGAGCAGAACCAGGAGACAGAAACCGTATCATCTGTTTCAGAACCGGTACAGGATGAGATGGCACTTCATATCATCGGCATCGATGACGAACAGAAAACAGATATTCCACAAACTTCAAATGAGGATTCTTATGGGGATCCATACGAAAAATACGATCAGACTGTCCCGGAAGAGAATGCGGGAGATTATCTGGATGAGGATGCAGAAGAAGATGCAGTTGAGAATACTGCAAAAGCTGACAGTAAAAATCTGCAGAAGGATGAAACGGAAATCGAACCATCAAAACATTCGTCCGCTTCTTCAGCACCGAAAAAGAATCCACGTTCATCCCAGAAAGAAATCGAAGACGGAATTGCTTCTGTGGAAGCGGAGATGGCAAAAGCTGCAGAAGCAGTACGGCCGGAATACGTTTTTCCGCCTCTTGAGCTTCTGAAAAAAGGCAAGGGAAAAGCAGGCGGCAGTCAGGAACAGGAGATCCGGAAGACTGCATTGAAGCTTCAGCAGACTCTGAACAGCTTCGGTGTCCATGTCACTGTTACAAATGTAAGCTGCGGACCCAGTGTCACGCGATACGAGCTTCTTCCGGAACAGGGTGTCAAAGTAAGCAGGATCGTATCCCTTTCGGATGATATTAAACTGAATCTTGCAGCGGCTGATATCCGTATCGAAGCACCGATTCCCGGTAAGGCGGCAGTCGGAATTGAAGTACCGAATTCTGAAAACAGTGCAGTTGCACTGAGAGATCTTCTGGAATCAGAAGAGTTCCGGAAGCATCCATCCAGACTGGCCTTTGCCACCGGAAAAGATATCGGCGGAAAAGTCGTGGTATCCGACATCGCCAGAATGCCCCATCTTCTTATTGCCGGAGCTACCGGATCCGGTAAATCCGTATGTATCAATACACTGATCATGAGTATTCTGTATAAGGCGAAGCCGGATGAAGTAAAGCTGATTATGATCGATCCGAAAGTGGTAGAACTCAGTGTCTACAACGGCATTCCACATCTTTTTATTCCTGTGGTTACAGACCCGAAAAAGGCTGCAGGTGCCCTGAACTGGGGTGTTGCGGAGATGACAGACCGTTACAATAAATTCGCGGAGATGGGTGTTCGTGATCTGAAGGGATACAATCAGAAGATTGAAGCAATAAAAGACGTGGAAGATGAGAACAAGCCGAAGAAGCTGCCTCAGATTGTGATTATTGTGGACGAGCTGGCCGACCTGATGATGGTGGCTCCCGGTGAGGTGGAGGATTCCATCTGCCGTCTGGCTCAGCTTGCCAGAGCAGCCGGCATTCATCTGATCATCGCCACACAGCGTCCTTCTGTAAATGTCATCACCGGTCTGATCAAGGCGAATATGCCCTCAAGAATAGCCTTTTCTGTATCCTCCGGTGTGGATTCAAGAACTATTATTGATATGAACGGGGCGGAAAAACTTCTCGGTAAAGGTGATATGCTCTTTTATCCCCAGGGATATCAGAAGCCGGCCAGAGTGCAGGGGGCCTTTGTCTCAGACGAAGAAGTTGCTGATGTAGTTGACTTCCTGAAAAACAAAAATACAGATGTCACCTACAACACCGAGATGGAAGAACAGATAGCAAAGGTTCAGCAGGCTGTCTCTGCTGCAAGGGGATCTGAAGATACGGATGCACTGTTTGCAGATGCAGGGAAATTCATTATTGAAAAGGACAAGGCTTCCATCGGCATGCTGCAGAGAGTTTTCAAAATCGGCTTTAACAGGGCTGCCCGTATTATGGATCAGCTCTCCGATGCCGGTGTGGTAGGACCGGAAGAAGGCACAAAACCGAGAAAAATTCTGATGTCACAGGAGGAATTTGAAAATTATCTTGAACAGAATTAAAAGGTCGAAAAAACCCGTTGAATTTTTAGAATGATTGTTTTATACTGAAAAAGATATGATCTACAGGTGTACGATACACAGTAGCTATTAAGGCGGGCGAAAACCTGCTGAAAATGATATGGAGGTATAGTATGTATAAGATTTTGAAAGCAGGAAAGCTTGCGGGCAATATCTATGAGATGGTAGTTGAAGCACCGCGTGTTGCAAAACGCTGCCTGCCTGGACAGTTTGTAATTGTCAAAATGGACGAGGTTGGTGAGAGAATTCCGCTGACGATCTGTGATTATGACAGAGAGGCAGGAACGATTACGATCGTATTCCAGCCGATCGGAGCTTCTACTGAAAAATTTGCACAGCTGCAGACCGGAGATTCTTTCCGCGATTTTGTCGGACCGCTTGGACAGCCTTCCGAGCTGTGTCTTGAGGAGAACCTGGAAGAGACAAAGAAGAAAAAAATCCTCTTTGTTGCAGGCGGTGTGGGAACGGCTCCCGTATATCCTCAGGCAAAATGGCTTCACGAGCATGGCATTGAGTGCGATGTTATCGTAGGCGCAAAGACAAAGGATCTGATCATTCTGGAGAAGGAGATGGGTGCAGTCAGCAATCTGTACGTTACCACCGATGACGGCTCTTACGGAAGAAGCGGAATGGTTACAAAGGTAATCGAAGATCTTGTGACAAATGAAGGAAAGACATACGATCACTGTGTATCAATCGGACCTATGATCATGATGAAATTCTGCTGCCTGACCACAAAGAAACTGGGGATTCCCACAATTGTCAGCATGAACCCGATCATGGTAGACGGAACAGGTATGTGCGGTGCCTGTCGTGTCATGGTAGGAGACGAAGTAAAGTTCGCATGTGTGGACGGACCGGAGTTTGACGGACATAAGATTGATTTTGACATGGCAATGAAGAGACAGGCCATGTACAAGACGGAAGAAGGCAGAGCACTTCTGAAGCTGCGTGAAGGAGATACACATCACGGCGGATGTGGCAATTGCGGAGGTGACAAATAATGGCAGATGTATTAAAGAAGGTGCCTGTCAGAGAACAGGATCCGAAAGTAAGAGCAACCAACTTCGATGAAGTATGTCTTGGTTATAATAAAGAAGAAGCGATGGAAGAAGCGTCACGCTGTCTTCACTGTAAAAACGCAAAGTGTGTACAGGGATGTCCGGTAAACATCAATATTCCGGATTTCATCGGAGAAGTAAAAGAAGGAAATATCGAAGAAGCATATAAAGTAATTTCACAGTCCAGTGCACTTCCTGCCATCTGCGGACGTGTATGTCCCCAGGAGAGCCAGTGCGAGGGAAAATGTATCCGCGGCATCAAGGGTGAGGCAGTTTCCATCGGAAAACTGGAGCGTTTTGTGGCTGACTGGGCAAGAGAGAACGGAATCAAGCCGCCTGCTCCGGAATCAAAGAACGGACATAAGGTTGCTGTTATCGGTTCCGGTCCTTCCGGTCTGACATGCGCAGGTGATCTTGCAAAGCTGGGATACGATGTTACCATTTTTGAGGCACTTCATGAGGCCGGCGGCGTACTCGTATACGGTATTCCGGAGTTCCGTCTTCCGAAGCTGGATGTTGTTGCAAAAGAAGTGGAAAACGTGAAATCTCTCGGTGTCAAGATCGAAACAAACGTAATTATCGGAAAATCAGTAACGATCGATGAGCTGATGGAAGAAGAGGGATTTGAAGCCGTATTTATCGGTTCCGGAGCAGGACTTCCGATGTTTATGGGTATTCCGGGCGAGACAGCAAAGGGTGTATTCTCCGCAAATGAGTACCTGACAAGAAATAACCTGATGAAAGCATTCCGTGAAGATTACGATACACCGATCGCACACGGAAAGAAGGTTGCTGTTGTCGGCGGCGGAAACGTTGCAATGGATGCAGCCAGAACAGCACTTCGTCTCGGCGGAGAAGTACATATTGTATATCGTCGTTCTGAAGCAGAGCTTCCGGCACGTGCTGAGGAAGTACATCATGCAAAAGAAGAAGGTATCATTTTTGACCTTCTGACAAATCCGAAGGAAATCATCGTTGATGAAAACGACTGTGTTGCAGGCATGAAGTGCGTGCGCATGGAACTGGGTGAGCCGGATGCTTCCGGAAGAAGACGTCCTGTGGAGGTTCCGGGGTCAGAATTCGTTCTCGATGTGGATACCGTTATCATGTCACTGGGAACATCACCGAATCCGCTGATTTCTTCTACCACAGTCGGACTGGATATCAACAAGAGAAAATGTATCATTGCTGATGAGGAGACCGGAAAGACTTCAAAAGACGGCGTATTCGCAGGCGGAGATGCTGTTACAGGTGCTGCTACCGTTATTCTTGCTATGGGTGCAGGAAAAGCAGCGGCAAAAGGTATTCATGAGTTCCTGACCGAGAAGTATAAATAAATTGAAAATCACATTACTTACAGTAGGGAAAATCAAGGAAAAATATCTGCGGGACGGAATCGCCGAGTACGCAAAGCGACTCGGCCGTTACTGCAGATTGGAAATTACAGAAGTTGCCGATGAAAAGACACCGGACGGAGCTTCTGCTGCAGAAGAACTTCAGATTAAGAATACAGAAGGGGAACGTCTGCTGCGCTACGTCAGAGACGGGGACTACGTCATTGCTTTGGCCATTGACGGAAAAATGCCGGATTCTGTGGAGCTTTCACAGAAACTGGAAAGTCTTGGAATTTCCGGACAGAGCAGTCTCGTATTTATAATCGGTGGTTCTCTGGGTCTTTCTGAGGCTGTTCTGAAGAGAGCGGATTACAGACTGAGTTTTTCCAGAATGACTTTCCCGCATCAGCTGATGCGCCTGATCCTTCTGGAACAGATTTACCGCGGTTTCCGAATTATGCATGGAGAGCCTTATCACAAATAATTTTGAAAAAGAATGACTGTACCGTTGCGGTACAGTCATTTTTTTAGTATAATAAACAAAAATCCAAAAAAAATTGGACGAAAACGGAGGAGCAACGATGTCTCAGAGAAAAGATATCCATAAAGTACTGATCATTGGTTCCGGTCCTATCATTATCGGACAGGCATGTGAATTTGATTATTCAGGGACGCAGGCCTGCAAGGCACTCAGAAATTTGGGATACGAAATTGTACTCGTCAATTCCAATCCGGCAACGATTATGACAGACCCGGAAATTGCAGATGTTACGTATATTGAACCGCTCAACGCAGAGCGGATAGAGCAGATTATCGCAAAAGAAAGACCAGATGCATTGCTACCAAATCTTGGCGGACAGTCCGGTCTTAATTTATGCTCGGAACTGGCCCAAAAAGGTGTGCTTGACAAGTATCATGTACAGGTAATCGGCGTTCAGGTGGATGCCATTGAGCGCGGGGAGGACCGCATTGAATTTAAAAAAACCATGGAGAGCCTTGGCATTGAGATGGCACGAAGTGAAGTGGCATACTCTGTGGAACAGGCGCTTGAGATCGCAGACCGTCTGGGATACCCTGTGGTACTTCGCCCGGCCTACACCATGGGAGGCACCGGCGGAGGACTCGTCTACAATGTGGAAGAACTGGAAAAGGTCTGCGCAAGAGGTCTTCAGGCCAGTCTTGTGGGACAGGTGCTGGTGGAAGAATCCATTCTCGGCTGGGAGGAA
>JAXEBU010000155.1:0-4105 GCA_034093895.1 Candidatus Choladocola sp.
CAATTATTAGAGCAATACGGGTACTGGGAAAACAAAGGGACTTCGTTTTATGTGCGCTTCCGGCAGAATATCATGATAACCGGCTGTACAAGTGCAGTGCTATGTCTGTCTTTGCTAACGTTCCTGTTTTACCGGAAGAAAGCTGAGGCGAAAGAAAGTCGGAAACGATTGGAGCAGCTAGAGCAAATCCTGATTGCATTTAGGGAAAATCACTTTGAGGTAGTGCCGGACACAGAAGATCAGGTCGGGCAGGAAAGACTGAAATTTCAGCTTGAAGCAATCGGACATCATATCCAGCTGCTGCAAGAGGAAGCCAGAGCGGAGAAGGAAAGCACAAAGGAAATGGTATCCGACATTTCCCATCAGCTGAAAACCCCGGTTGCAGCCTTGGATACCTGCTTTAGCATATTGCTGCGGAACAATCTGAGTGATACGGAGCAACAGGAATTTCGCATCCGCTGCCGGAGTGCATTGGACGGATTGGAAACATTGTTGCAGTCTCTGCTGGAAATATCCAAACTGGAGACAGGTTTGATTCAGCTTGATCAGAAAACACTTCCCATTATGGATACGATCATCTCCGCAGTAAACCGAACGTATCCAAAGGCAGCGGAGAAAGGGATAGAACTTATTTTCGACTGCAACGAATCACTGGAGCATTGTGCACTCATGCAGGATAAACGTTGGCTTGGAGAAGCAATCATTAACGTTTTGGACAATGCCATCAAATACAGCCCAGAACATTCAAAAATCACGATCCGTCTACAAAAAAGAACCGGTTTTGTGAGAATTGAGATCGAGGATCAGGGAATTGGAATCCCGCAGAGTGAATACCATAAAATATTCCAGCGGTTTTACAGAGGGACTGCGCCGGAAGTCCGCGAAAAGAGCGGAACTGGCATCGGTCTGTATCTGTCCAGACAGATTATTGAGCAGCATGGTGGGACAATCACGGTAGCCTCCGGCAAAGTCAGAAAAGGAAGTACCTTTTTGATTCAGCTGCCGGAGAATGGACTTTCGTAGAGATGATGAGCAGAAGTCTTTCAAATCTGTAAGACTTCTGCTCTCTTTTTGAAAGTAAGCGTCAAACCTACTTGCCAATAAAAAACCACCGCTGACGGTGGTAAGCGTCAAACCTACTTGCCAATAAAAAACCACCGCTGACGGTGCAGTACAAACTGCCTATCAGCGGTGGTTATCTAATATTTCTCAAACTAATTCATGACTCACACACCCTGCACTCTTTCGGTGCATTTTCTGGCAGAAGCGACGTCACCCAGTCCGTTGTTTCTTCAAACAGACGCGGTGCATTGCTGAAAACATACGTCAGATATCGGTACGGATCCAGTTCGGTTTCGATTGCTGTCTGAATCAGACTGAATACCACCGCGCTGGACTCAGCTCCACCCGGTGTATTGGCGAACAGAAAGTTCTTCCGGCTCATGACAAACGGCTTGACACTTCTCTCCGCACGGTTGTTGTCAATTTCCAGACGTCCGTCTTCCAGATACCGACGCAGCCATTGCTCTTGTTCACTCAGATAGTACACAGCCTTGCCAAGATGTGACTTTGGCGGTGCCTTCACTGATTTTGCCCACGACAACATAGCCTCAAAAACAGGTTTCGACTGTTCCTGACGCTGGTGGTATATCTCTTCAGAGGGAACACCATGCAGCTTTTCCTCAATGTCATACAGTTTCTGCATGAACATCAAACCTGTCCGGGCTTCGCAGTTATTTCGCTTCTCTTCAGGGATCGATTCCAGGGCTTCGATCAGCTTCCGTCTTGCATGCGCCATACATCCAACCACGGTAATCTCTGCCGGCAGATTGTGGTATCCCTGATATCCGTCTGCGTGGAGATACCCATGGAATCCCGCAAGAAACTTTTCCGCGTTCTCAGGCTTACGGTTCGGTGTGTATTCATACAGCACGATCGGCTTGTCCGTGTCACCGCTTGTACGATACAGCCACATATAGCTCTTGCTCTGCGCTTTCTTTCCCGGCTCCTGCAGTACCTGAAGCGTGGTTTCATCGGCATGAAGAACAGCTGACTTCACCAGTCTTCTGTGCAGCTCGTCATAGATCGGCTTCAGCCAGTCTTCCGACGCGTGCAGTACCCAGTTTGACATGGTCTGCCTCGACAGCTTGATTCCGCCGCGCTGCAGTTCCTGTGCTTGACGATACAAAGGGGAATGCATCACAAACTTCTGCGTCATGATATGAGCAATGGCTTCAGGGGATGCAAAAGAACCCGGAATGACAGCGGGTGTTCTCGCCTGATTCATGGGAGTATGGTCGTTTTCTTTCTCACACTTCCGGCAGGCATAGGTATAGAAGCGTTCTTCACGCACCTTCACCTGAGCGGGAACGATGACCAGTGTTCTGCGAACATCATGGCCGATTTCGTCCATAACAGCACCGCATTCTTCGCAGATCCGTTCTTCCTCGCTCAGCCGATGTTCGATGATTTCCACCGGTGTTCCTTCCGGTATTACATCATCAACGCTTCCCGAACGTCGGCGGGTGTATTCCTTTACCGTGGTCTTTTCTGTCTTAGCGGCAATGTCAGCAATATATTCCGTTTCGTTGAATATCATCCCGACCTGATCCATGAGTACATCGTCAACGATTTTTTCGGAGGACACGCCAAACTGTTTCTTTGAGAGAAGGCGCACCCGTTCCGTCAGCCAGTCGATCTGTGACTGCATGTTTTCCTGCGATGCCAGCAGATTGTCGTATTCCGCTTTGCTGATGGTTACGGTTTCATTCTGCTTATCCACGGTGCATCCTCCACGTTTTTGTGATGACTCATTCTACCACAATCCGGGAGAATCTTCCACCGTTTCCATGTAAACATTCCGAAACCGGTACATGAATTATGTCATTTTCAGTCCCGTCATCGGCTTGTGGGCTTTCGGCTGATCGATGCTTAATCCCTCCATCAGCCAGCGGAACTGCTGCGGGGTGATCGCACGTGCCTCCTCATCATTCCTCGGCCATTGGAAGCTGCCGTTCTCCAGCCGCTTGTACAGGAGGACAAATCCATCTCCTTCAAAGTAGAGTGCCTTGATACGGTCACTCCGTCTTCCGCAGAACAAAAACAGCGTCCTACTGAACGGATCCAGATGGAACTGTGACTCCACAACAGATGCCAGTCCGTCGATCCCGCGGCGAAGATCCGTATATCCGCAGGCAATGTACACGTGGTCAGCCTGAAAATCGTTCAGCATGATTTCAATACCAGGCAGATTGTGCGGATCGTTTCTTCGTCTGCTCCGGCATAGATATCCGCTTCCAGGTCTCCTATACGGATCGTGGCGGTAGGCATATGGGATTGTTTCGGCAGACGGATTTCGGTGAACTGTGGTTTCTGTTCGTTGACTGCGGATGATTTTGATGCCTCAAAGACCTTGCGCTGCTGATTGTAGTAAGTGGACGGTGGTATTCCGTTGACTTTGCACCACTCCCTCACGCTCATCCCGCTGTTCCGGCAGGAAGCGATTCGCTCACTCCATTTGAGAAGGTTTTGCTTTGCGTTGAATTTTTGCAGACTCTGTTCCATGATGATTCTCTCCTGTGTTGGATTCCCATAGAGTGCAATGGAGTCTGATGGAGTTCATGAGACTCTCATGTACTCCATCGCAGTCCATTCCACTTGGCGGGAATAGTTGGAGTTATTTTATCATGGGTGGGGCTGTCTGGCAATGTGGGGGAAAGTTGACGGTTACCAATGAAGAACGCGTAAAGGCGTACAGTTAAATAAAAAAATCACAGGCACACCGTTAGCTTTGACGATGCGCCTGTTTTTGTTTTGCTTATTTGATTTTATCTATCAGTGTTTGTCGATAAGTACAGTGTTCCTGTTGCGTCGATGAGGTCAAATATGTAATACTCTTTGATATAATCACGGTCATTGGGCTTAAATACTGTACTGGGAAGTAAAAGATATTTATTTGCACTTTCTCTGACAATATTTTCGGTTTCATAAAATTCACCCGGAGCTGCTACTACGTATGTTTTATTTTCAAAATCTATCGTATACTCAGCAAAGTAAGTATCAGCTCTTATTTTCACAGCAACTTTTCCTTTACGCCAATATTCAT
>JAXEBU010000156.1:0-17337 GCA_034093895.1 Candidatus Choladocola sp.
CAGGACGAGGTGCAGCTGATGCCCTATTTCGGTCAGACAGAGCAGGATAACTGGTATCTGACCTACCCTACCTTCCAGATCGCAGCCTCCAACAAGGGTATGGATGACCCTGAGCGGGAAAAGCTGATTCTGGACATCATGACCGCTATGGTCAATCAGCAGGGACAGGATCATATCTCCTACGGCAAGAACATGGTGCCCTACAAGAAGGACGTGACGCTGGAGCTGATGCCGGAGATGGACAACCTAAAGCCCTATGTGGAGCAGAACAAGCTGTATATCCGTCTGGCATCCAACGAGATGTTCCGTATTTCCAAAGATGTCGTTCAGATGATTCTGAATGATGAGATCACGACTCCGGAGGAGGCGCTGGCTGCATTCAATGAGGAACTGGCGGGAGAAGAACCCGGTACGGAGATTGTCGCTCATATCGATACCGGTTATTCCAACGATTTCACACCGGAGCACGGTAATCAGGCAGCCTCTGCCATTGCAAATACCATGCGCGTATTGTCCGGTGCGGATCTGGTGTTTATGCAGTCCTGTTATGTTGCCAGTGATATTTACAGCGGAGATTATTCCCAGAAGGATCTGGCGTACCTGGCAAAGAATGACGGCGGCTGGCCCGGCCTTATGGAACTGACCGGTGATCAGATTTATACGCTTGTGGAGACAACGCTTTCGATGACCGGAAACCGTGGTGCGGTCTGCAATGACAGCACGCTGTATGTTTCCAGCGGCTTCGAGATGGATATTACAAAGAACGATGACGGTTATACACTTAACGCACTGACCATGGATGGCAGCGAACTGGATCGCAGTGCAACCTATTCCTTCCTGATTTACGGTGACCGCGACTGGTATATGTCCGACGTTATGGAGCAGATGGGAGTTTCGGAAGTCGATTCGACCGGCCCCAAGGCAGATGGGTATCTGACACAGCGCCTTGTGGAGCAGGGAGAACAGCTGGAAGAGCCTACCGATTACATCACCCTGCGGTAAAGTGGAGTCTGATTGCCGATACGCAGCGTACAAAAGAAATATTATGAGGTGAATACCCAAATGCAGAAGAAAAAACAGACAACTAAATATCTTTTGCCCGTTGCGTTTACGATGATTCTGGTCGTTTCCCTGGTGTTGGGCATATTGGTCATGCGTACTTCTCTGATGAAGCTGACAGTTGAGGAGCGTTCCTCCCAGCTGGAAGAAATGGTTACGCAGATTCAGGCGAATCTGGACGGAGGCCTTCAGACCCACTGGAATCTGGTGGCAGGACTGAATAATGCGATCCAGGGAAATCATTTTAAGAACAGCCAGGATGTGACTGATAACATAGCGCATCTGGAAAATGATTTCCGTACAGATTTGTATGGATGTCGTGTGATGCTTCTGGATGATCAGGGTACCGCGTATCTGAGCGATGGGCCTGCAGGTATCTGGTATGATATCAACCATCTGTTAGACGGGAAAAGCCAGCATACCTTTGTTTCTGAAACCGACAATATTGGTGGGTGCTTTCTGGTATTTTCACAGGAACTGGATTCCCTCGTCACAATGGGGGATGATAATGTCCGCTTTACCCATGTCGTTCTTCTGAAGGATATCCGGACTGTGAAACAGTATTATACTACCACGACATACGGAGGCAGTGCAGCAACCTATTTCATCAAAAGTAACGGAACATTGGCCTATTTTGATGCAGACGATGACGATGTTATTGGTGCCCGGAATGTTTTCAAGGCACTGGGAGAAGTGGAGTATGTTCAGGAGCAGAGCTTTGATTCAGTCAAAGAGCAATTGGATCGGGATGGTATTGCCACGGCGAATATCCTGCTGAATCGGGAGGAGTATTACTACTGCCTTACATCTCTGGGTAACTATAACATGATACTGATGCTTCTGATTCCTGCGGACTCTGTGGCAGTCAGCACCATGAATATGATGGATTCCGCCATTCGGACGGGGGCCATCTTCATATTAGCTATGGCGCTGATGATGCTGCTGGCGGTCATCAGTTTTATCAGAGTGCAGCGCAGCAGCCAGATGGTGAAGATGGAGCAGGAGACAAACCGGGAACTGAATCATCTGCGTATGGTGGCAGAATCGGCCAATGAAGCAAAAAGTACTTTCCTGAATAATATGTCCCACGACATCCGGACGCCCATGAACGCCATTATCGGTTTTACCAATATTGCCATGAAGCACAGTCCGCCTCCTGAAATCAGGAGCTGTCTGGATAAAATCAATGACAGTTCCGAGCATTTGCTTGCGCTGATCAATGATGTACTGGACCTCAGCCGAATTGAAAGCGGTAAAATCAAATACGCACCGACACCGGTAGATATTGCTGAGGTTTCGGATTCGGTGCTCACCATTATGGATGGTTACCTGTCTGACCGTAATATTACCTTCCGGACGGAACTTGAGGAACCGAACATGCGCTATGTGCTGGCTGATGCAGTGCGTGTTCGGGAGATTCTGGTAAACATTCTCGGGAACGCAGTGAAGTTTACGAATGACGGTGGCACGATCACCTATGCGGTCAGCTATTATCCCGGAAAAGATGACCGCCACATCAGGGTACGGTATCGGATTTCCGATACCGGTATTGGTATGTCTGAAGAATTTGTTGACCATGTTTTTGACGAATTCTCACAGGAAGAGCATGGTGCCCGGACGCAGTATCAGGGTACCGGACTGGGTATGGCCATCACAAAGCAGTATGTTGACCTGATGGGCGGAACGATTTCCGTGGAGAGCAGGAAGGGCGTCGGTTCCACCTTTACCATTGAATTACCTCTGGAGATCACGGATGCCGGTGCGGTCGGGAAAAAGGATTGCTCTGATGGCAATGTGGTTTTGGCAGGTCTGAAGATCCTTCTGGCGGAAGACAATGACCTGAATGCTGAAATCGCAATTGTTCAGCTGGAAGAACTGGGAATTCAGATTACCAGGGCGAATGATGGGGATGAAGCAGTAAGATTCTTTGCTGAAAGCCCGCAGGGGACATTTGATTTAATTCTTATGGATGTTATGATGCCGAAAATGAACGGTTATGAAGCTACGAAGGCCATCCGCAGTTTGCAGAATCGTCCGGATGCCGTCAGTATCCCGATTATTGCAATGACGGCAAATGCCTTTGCCGAGGATGTACAGGCGTCTTTGGATGCCGGCATGAACGGGCATTTGTCAAAGCCGATTGTAATGGATGAAGTTATAAAGACCATTGCAAGAAATCTGGACAGATAATCCCGGGGACAGGTACTTCGTGATTGTAGTTATGGTTCTCGCTGTAGTATATGCAGTAATATCATCCGTTGCAATTGAAAAAAGAAAGAAATCAGATTAACCTGAGGATGAGGTGATTGCGTTGAACTTACATAAAAAGAAAATGGCTGCACCGATTGTGGTTACGGTTATTATGATACTGTATTACGTTGTTTACTTTGGCATTTTACTTACGTTCCTCGGAGGGATATGGAAATACATTCTTGGTATCATTCCCCTTATACTTGCGGTGGTAATGGTCAGGGTTTGCATAGAAAGAATCAAAGAGATCAGGGAGGGCGAAGAGGATGATATTAGTAAATACTGATTATATCAGCGGAAAAGAACTGGAGATGCTGGGGCTTGTAAAAGGCAGTACCATCCAGTCAAAGCATGTTGGAAAGGACATTGCACAAAGCTTTAAAACGCTGGTGGGCGGGGAACTGACAGCGTATAATGAGATGATGAATGAGGCGCGTGCAATTGCTACAAAACGAATGGTAGCAGAAGCGGAGGCGCTTGACGCAGATGCCATTGTGAATATCCGTTATGCATCATCAGCCATTATGCAGGGTGCCGCCGAGGTCATCGCATACGGTACTGCCGTCAGATTTGTTACCGAATGAAATAACAGCCACAGGTACGTTTACTGAAAATCACTTACAGCGTGTTCTGCAGGTGATTTTTTTATCATCAGAAAAGCGGTTTTAGTGAAAGGATTTACCATTTCCTGCCTTTATAATATAGGAGTGTTTTACTCACGCAAAAATAGCAGGGGAGTATCAGGCACTCGAAGTAATCTTTTACCTGAAGGGAGAAAACGCAACATGACAAGGAAAATGATTCCAATACTGGCGTTACTGGCCATGCTGCTGATACTGACACCGACAGCATCTGCAGATGAGTGCGCCCACACGAATGTGGATCAATTAATGAAATGTAAGGATTGCGGCAGTGCAATTTGCCCAAAATGCGGACAGGCAGGTACAAACTATATTAGGATGGAGCCGTCCTGTACAGTGGCTGGAAGATGGGCGTTGAAATGCAGTACTCATGGCTTAGAGGGGGGCGGGGTTGATGCATTCGGACATATCGATGAAAACAATGACCTTATATGCGACAGGTGCGGTGATCATATGCTGCATCGGGATACAGCCCCGCCGGATCATCAGTGTGATTACTGTAGTGAAATTATTTCCGAATGTACGGATGTAAACCCGGCCGATCATAAATGTGATATCTGCGGGAAGGAGCTTACTCAATGTCTGGATAAATCCCCGGAAGATCATTATTGTGACATCTGTAACGGAAAGATTACGGAATGCCAGGATAAGGTAGCACCGTACAATTACTGTGATATCTGCGGTGAAGCAACGGGGTGCACACATCCTGTTGTGGATAACTACAGGATATGCAGCGATTGCGGGAAGCAGGTTTGTCCTTCCTGTAACAGAGTGCCGGAAACTTATCAGCTCAGGACAAATCCGACCTGTACAGGAAAGGGCGTGATCGTCATGGCATGTCCATGCAGCACTGCTCCGGGATATCTGGTCACATGGACGGTCCCGGCCCTTGGACATGTGGATGCGAACAATGACCATTACTGTGACAGGTGCAGCATTTCGTCGTGTCTGGATAAAACCCCGGCAGATCATAAATGTGATGTCTGTGGGAAAGTGCTTTCGGAATGTCAGAATGAAAACCCGGCAGATCATGCGTGTGATATCTGCGGGAAAAAGCTTTCCGAATGTCTGGATAAAACCCCGACAGATCACATGTGTGATATCTGTGGGGAAAAGCTTTCCGAATGTGTGGATGAAACCCCGGCAGATCATAAGTGCGACATCTGTGATACAACGGTTTCGCAATGCCGGGATACAGACCCGCTGAATAATATCTGTGATATTTGCGGCAAAGAACTGGAGTGCATACACAGTGATATTGATAACTACAGGATATGCAGAACCTGCGGAAAGCAGATTTGCCCTTTCTGCAACAGAGTACCGGATACTTATCAGATCACAACAAATCCGACTTGTACAAAAGAAGGTGCGATCGTCATGGTATGTCAATGCAAGCCTGCTCCGACAAATCAGATATACTGGAAGATTCCTGCCCTTGGACATGTGGATGCGGACAAGGATCATTTCTGCGACCGCAGCGGCTGCGGGATAAAGGTTTCCGAGTGTACGGATTCGGAACCGGAAGATCATAAGTGTGATATCTGTGAAAAAGAGCTTTCGCAGTGTTCGGATACAAATCCGAAGGATCATATGTGTGATGTCTGCGGCAAAAAGCTCTCCGATCATACCGGAGGAACTGCTGTCTGCAACAAGAAAGCAGTCTGTGATTATTGCGGTGAGAGTTACGGGGAACTGAAGGAAGCGAATCATGTCGGTGAAACGGTCTGGACCAAAACGCAAACGCAGCACGAACAGAAATGGAACTGCTGCGGTGCCTCTGTCGTTTCTCAGGAGAATCACGAGTGGAAGAACGGGGTATGTACGGAATGTGACTACGAATGTCAGCATACGGGTGGCACAGCTACCTGCACAGACAAAGCGGTCTGTGAAATCTGTGGAGAAAAATACGGCGAACTGGACGCAGCCAATCATGCCGGAGAAAAAAGCTGGGGAATAACGACGACAAGGCATGGACAGGCATGGAGCTGCTGTGATGTTCCGGTTGTTCCTGTGGAAGAACACGAGTGGAAGAACGGGGTATGTACGGAATGTGACTATAAATGTCAGCATGAGGGAGGCACAGCTACCTGCGCAGACAAAGCGGTCTGTGAAATCTGTGGAGAAAAATACGGCGAACTGGATGCAGCCAACCATGCCGGAGAAAAAGTCTGGACCAAAACGGAAACGCAGCACGAACAGAAATGGAGCTGCTGTGAAACAGTCGTTGTCGTTCCTCTAGAAGATCATGAATGGGAGAACGGTAAGTGTGCAGAATGCAGTTATAACTGTGCTCATACCTTTGCATGGCAGAAGGAATCCGGAAAGTACTGGAAGAAGTGTTCAATCTGTGAATATGAAACAGTAAAAAAAGATATACCGGCCATTACAATAAACGGAGCGGATACGGTTTGTATTACACAGGACTACAAATTCAGTATTACGCTGCCGGAGGGTGCAACCGATGCCCTCTACGCTTATGCATTTGAAAGCAAAAGCGCGTCAGATCTTGCACCGACGGTGGAAAATAACAGACTGTACGGCATTTTGCCTGCTGACCAGTATGCAGCGGATGAAGACGGCTTCAAAATATCCGTAACCGCAAAAACAGAGGACGGTTTTGCAATTTCCGCAGACAAGGCTGTTACACTTCAAAAAGAACACAGCGGAGGAACGGCTACCTGTACAGAGAAAGCGATCTGTGAAGTCTGCGGCGAGCCATACGGCGAAACGGACAGCACAAACTGTGATCTTGAGAAAGTGCCTGCCCAGGATGCAACTGTCACCGAAACAGGAAATAAAGAGTACTGGCACTGCAAAGACTGTGAGAATGTTTACTTCGATCCGGAAGGTGAGGACAGCATCAAGATTGAAGATACAGTCATTGCGAAGCTGCCGCCGGAAATCATTGATGGTGAGGGACAGAGCGTAACCGAAAGTGAAGAGGAAGAACTTGCCTTCCGCTCCAACGCAGCGCTCAGCGATTTTATTCAGGTGGAAGTTGACGGAAATGTTCTGGATGAAAAGAATTATACCGTCCGGGAAGGAAGTACGATCGTAACTCTGGAACCTGAGTATGTGGCAACGCTTTCAGCCGGCGAACACACAATGGGAATTGTATCCGAAAGCGGGACTGCGGTCACTTCCTTTACTGTGACAGAGAAGGGGGCAGAAAAGGAGACAGAAAAGGAGACAACTTCTCCCGGGACAGAGGAACCGGCAGAGACGGAGAACAAACCGGCACAGACGGAGAGCAAACCGGCAGAGACGGAGAGCAAACCGGCAGAGACGGAGAACAAACCGGCAGAGACGGAGAGTAAACCGGCACAGTCGGAGAACAAGCCGGCACAGACGGAGAGCAAACCGGGCAATGCAGAAACAGGCACTCCCGCTACAGGGGATGAAACACCTCTGGGAATGACCATCGCAGTTATGATGCTCAGTGCAGCGATGCTTACAGTTCTGCTTGTGCGGAACAAAAAACGCAGAACAAATTGATGAAAGACGAAACGAAAAACGATCAGCCGAGCGTTTTCAGAGACAGACACCGGAAGTAAAGTGCCTGTCTCTTTTTAATTGATTTTTTTGCAGGTGTATGTTATATTTTATTCAGAACGAACGGTCGGTATGAAAGGGACTATGAGATGGCGAACTATACAGAGGAACAAAGGAATGCCAAGAAAGCGGCACTGATGGAAAAATGCTATGACTGTTTCGCAGAACATGGCTTGCATGGAACCGGGATTCGGGTATTGGCCGGTGAATGCGGATTTAATCATACACAGCTGTATACTTATTTTAAGGATTTGGATGACCTGATCATCCAGTCCACCCAGTACTGTATGAGTAAGGTGGAAGATGATTTTATGGCGAAAGCCCCGACAGGTGTGTCGGACTTATGGCGGTTTATCGATGAGATACCGTACTGGACGGCAGAAAAACACGGAAAGAAATACAGACTGATGTACCAGGTGTATACGCATCCGAAATACAGGGCATACGGCCAGAAATTTTTTGCAGGCGTTGACAGGCGTTATACCGAATACGCCAGGTTACTGGAGGGAAAACTCGGTATTCCTTATCAGAAGCTGGTCGGGCTGATCTTTATTCTGATTCGTGCCTGTGTACATTATGCATTGTTCGAGGACGAGTTTTATCTGAAATCGCAGATCGATGTGCTGAAAGAAAGCCTTGAGCTGTATATCGAAAAGTATAGCTGCGGGAAAGCTGTGGAACAGAGAACGGAAGCATAAAGGAGTTTTGTGGAATGCTGACAGACGAACAGCTATATGAACGTCATTTTCAGGGAGAACGTGAGGCTGCGGAACAACTGGTGGAACGTTACGGAGATTCGCTGATTCGCTATATTAATGGCTATATTTCGGATTATCATGAATCAGAAGATCTGATGATCGAGACCTTTGCTCAGATGTTTGCAAAGATGCGTCCGGTTACCTCGAATTATTGTTTTAAAGCATATCTTTATAAAACGGCACGTAATCTGTCTGTGCGTCACTGCAGGAAGAAACAGTTTCCCGTGCTGGATCTGCAGCAGGCAGAGTTTGAAGTGTCCGGAATTATCAGCGCAGATGCGGATATATTGAGAGAAGAGCGGAATCGCCAGCTGCTGCAGGCAATGGAAATGATAAAAGATGAATATCGGGAAGTACTGTATCTTCTCTATTTTGAGAACATGAAATACGAAGAAGCCGGACGGATTATGGGGAAAAGTGTTTCACAGGTGACGAATCTGGCACACCGGGCCAAAAAGAGCATCCGGAAATTGCTGGAAAAGGAGGGATTTACCCATGAGTACCAATAAGAGAAAATAGATTTGATTATTCAGAGAACAGAAGAAAATCACTTACAGAGTATGTGAAGTAAATTTTTTATCTGGAAAAAACATGTTTTGGTGAAAGGATTTCCCATTTCATGTCTTTTAGTATATAGAAAATCTATGCCCATATCAAAATGAAAGATTAGGAGGAATACGGGATGAAGAAGAAGAGAAGACAGCAATGGATAGCCATGCTTCTGACAGTAGTCATGATGTTCCAGACCGTCAGCAGTGTGGCACTGGCAGAGTCCCCGAAGATAAACGGAGCAACGGGGCAGGCGCAGACGGAATCCGGTTCTGCCGCAGCAGAAACAGAACCGATAATTCCTGAGCGGGCAGCCGGCTGGTCGGAGGATTATGAAACTGCGTCAACGCAGGAAGAAGCGGACGCACTGCGTAATCAGGATGAGGATGTGAATCTTCTGATTACGGCAAAGGAATGCGAACTGTCCGGATTAAAGTACGGTGAAATCGCATCGGCGTCATGTGAGCGTCTGGATTTATCCGATGTGACAGCCAAACTGTTAAGCGTGGGCGGCAATGCGGAGATCGAGCTGAAGCGTACAGAACTGGAACAGCTGTACCTTCAGGCAGCGGAAGGCGAAACCATAAGCCTGCACGTGGATGCCGACACCAAAATTCCGGAAATCATTCTGGAAGGCAGCGGAGATGTAGTGATTGAAGGAAACGCAGCTCTTGGCCTTGTTCGTGTAAGTGAACCGATGGAGCAGCTGACCGTCAGAGCTACCTGTTCCGTATTGAATGAATCCGGGCAGAGCCTGAATCTGGAAAAGCCGGATGGCAATACAGAAGAGCTGCAGGCCGGACAGCAGAAGGAACTGGTGCTTTCTTCCTATATTATTACCTTTATGGCAGAGGGAGAAGTATATCAGACGCTGGCGCTGAAACCGGGCGAGACGATTACATATCCGGAAACAGATCCGGAGAAACCGGGCAGCATTTTTACCACATGGTATAAGGATGAGAATTATACAGAAGCCTGCTCGCAGTTCGATGTGGCAGAACAAGAGACAACGCTGTATGCCAGATTTGTAGATGCGGCAGATGCGATAACGATAACCTTCGATACCATGGGCGGCAGAGAGCTGGAGCCGCAGATTCTGGCAAAAGGGGAAGCGCTGCTCACCCGGTCCGTGTCAGAGATCTATACGGAAAAAGAAGGATACACATTTGGCGGATGGTGCAGGGATCCGGAATGTACCGAGGCTGTTTCCTACAGTGAGCCTCTGGAAGAGTCCCAGACACTGTATGCTTTCTTTGTCAGCAACGAAGCACAGGAAATAGAAAAAGACGGTACATCAGTAGAACTGCAGGATTTTAACTGGCAGGACAAAATCGCACTTCGCACGGATACAGAGATGTCTCCGGATGAAGTGATGGCGAATGTAAAAGTAGAAGCCAGCACCGGTGCACTGGAACCGGAACTGGAACTGGAAGAGACAGATGACGGATATCTGCTGTACGGCTCCTATTATGAGAAGGACGGAGAAAAAGGTCTGGAGCAGGGAGCAACCTTCAGTGTGATTTTATCCGGCGGTGTACATTTTGCCGATTATCCCGATGAGACGGATACCGCAGTAATATCCGTTTACAAAGAGCGGGTAGAGGTCGTGGGATTTTCGGATGACGTATCCTACGTACTCTGGAATGATGTGCTGGAATATACACCGGTGGTTGTATCAGAAGAATCCACCCTCTCTGTGGAAGAAGAGATGCTGTCGGAATCGGAAGATGAGTCTGAAACAGAAGCAGAGTCTGAGACAGAAGCCGAAACAGAGCAGGAAAGCGAAGCAGAGCCGGAAAGCGAAACGGAAGAGTTCCGTACAGAAGGTGTATCAGATGCTGACGGAGAAGACGCTCAGGAATGGGAAGAAGCAGCGTACACACCGGGAGAGCTTCTCGTAAAACAGGGCACTTCCTTCCAGGAGGGAGACATTGTCGTATTCTACGATGGAGAAATCGGAAGAGACGAGAAGAGCATTGACACATATACAGACGGATCTCTGGACGGATACGTACTGTTTGCACAGATTCTGAGTGCGGAAGAAACCGGCGACGGTGTCCTGCTTACGTATGGATATGCGAGTCCGGAGGATTATCTGGCAGATTTCGATGTGCACATAACAGATGATGTGCAGATGGAAGACCAGTTATCCGACCAGGATCTGGAAGTGCTGACCTCCAGACTGTCCAGACAGGTGGAGGAGAATGAGGAACTGAAGGCTCAGATGCTGGTGTCAGTGATGAGTGCTCCGGAAACGCAGGAGATGCTGGACGATATGTACGGAGAGGGCGTGTACTCTCTGGCTGCCATGACGGCGACCTTAACGCCCGGCAAACCGACCATAAAACTGTCCGTATCGGGAAGCAAGGTATCGGCTACCATCAGCATTGCTGCTACGGCAACGATTCGCAATAACGGAAAGGTTATGCTGCAGGTTCAGCCGAAGCTGGCCTTTACCCAGGAGCTGTCCGTTTCCACAAATGTGGATGGCGGTAAGGTATGGATTGACATGTCCGTAACGATTCGCTCCACCACGAAGATCGAACTGACCGTAACAGCTACCACCGGCGGAAAATTTGACGTATTCTCCAAGGCGGAAGATGCACTGTCAGAGATCGTCAAGCCGGAAGGTATTGTGGACGGTTCCTACGAAACCGTGGATTCGTCCGTAGCCGATTTGATGGATACCATGAATTCCATTGTGTCCACCTCCCTGAAATACAATGATATTTTTGATGTGCTTCTCCTGAACCTGAAGTATTCCTTCTATGGAATTATCACCGTAGGCTTCGAAGTACATCTGGTGGGACAGATCGGTGTGCTGGCAACCTTCGGCGTGGAGATTGTGGCAAAGAGCGGCGAGCGCATCGGATTTAAGTACGATTTCCTGAAATTTAAAGGAAGCTCCTATACAGAAAAATTAGAGAGCAGTGTAACGAATAACATTTATCTGATCGGTAAAGTCGGCGTCCGGGTGGGAATAAGGCTGATTCTGTCGGTCACGCTGTGTGGTATCGCGACGGCGTCGATTTCCGGAAGTCTGTATGCCTATGCGGAGCTGTCGGGTCTGTTCTTTAATACGACCAATCTGCTGACCGGAGCCAACACGAATCTGGGAGCACTGAAGTTTGAAGTCGGTATCGATGTGGTGGTGGCGCTGGGATTGAAGGTCAATCTGATCATCAAGACCATCCGGAAAAACTGGACCGTCTATACCGGCAGATGGCCGCTGTGGTCAAAAACCGTATCCAGCAAACTGAGTTACGTGGATGAAGACAAACTGAAAGAACAGTGGAAATCGCAGGAAGCAAAGGCAGATAACAGAGGCTATTTCGGATTTGAATACATACCGATGAAGACCTGGGATCTCATGAGCGGAAAATGCACCGAAAATCAGATCCTCTGCGCAAAGAACAGCAATTTCAAGCTGTCGGTAAAGAATCTTGTGGTAAACGGAGAACCGGTGGAAGAAGGCAGTCCGGCGTACGGACTGTTCAAGGTGGGAGATGCGTCAAAGAAACAGAACCCTGCTTATCTCTATATGGATGAAACGGTGGCAGCGGAACTGCTGTGCGAGACGGCAGAGCTGGATCTTGTTCTGACCTATGAAAACAACAGCTCTTCCGCACTGGTGAAAAAGCAGGAGGTAAGTTTCCATCTGAAGAAGAAATGCTCTCTTGCAACAACAACACATAATGTAAAAGTGGTTCTGAATGACTGGTGTGCAAGAGCATGGGGGCTGGAAACCGCAGCCTGGGATAACACAGTAGTATATGAGACCTCCTTCAGTACATCCCATCTGCTGGGCAGTGTCTATGAACCGACGGCCACCGGAACACTGAATCTGGGTGAGGTTCTCTCAAGTGCCCAGAGTCTCTATCCGGAGATCCGGGAATATACGTGTCAGTGGCAGGATCCGTCTGAGGAAGGCGCTGTGATGCAGTACAGTGTTCCGAGAGTCAGCAATTTCTGCTATATGACGCCATCAAACGGAGTCGTAAGATACGATGTCTATCCGGGAACCGACTCCTGTGATGTCACCTACTATCTGTACGTGCGGCGGTTTGAGGGAAATGATGACGCCATCCGTTACCATATCCGCATCAACGACAGATATGAAGAGGACACGTATGAATTCCGGGTGAAGCCGACCGGCTACGATAAGGAGCTGACATTTGCGGAACAGGAGGACGGAACGTACCTTCTGGAAGCACGCCGTTCACAGTTCAACGGCACAGACCGTCCGCTTATGATGTCCGTCAACGGCGAAGAGGCTGCAAAGACCGGTTTTTCACTGAACGGACGGGAATATCAGCAGGATGTCTACTTTGATCTTACTATGGGTAATTCCATGCTGGGCGTTCAGCTTGGAAACGGTGTGACCGGTTATCAGATTGTGAAACCGGAAACTGTGGCAGAAGACGGAATCAAAGCCGGAACGAAGGTGGAGTTGCAGGTGGAACTGGCAGAAGGCTACGGCGGTCTGGAGGTACTCTGTGAGAACACCAATGTGGACTTCAAGGTGGAAGGAAATGTGGTCACCTTTGTGATGCCGGGTCAGGATCTGGCCATTACGCTGAATGCATATAAGCTGTACAGCATAACCTACATGTACCAGTACGGCGGCTACGGAGTCTATGACACGGCGTACTTCACAGAAAAAGAAGTGACGGAAAAGATACAGGATCCGGAAATCGAAGGACTGACCTTCCGCGGATGGTATACGTCTCCCGATGCATCAGGCGAACCGTATGAATTCGGTCAGACACTGGAAACGGATATTACCCTTTACGCAGACTGGACGTGTGATGTGACAATATACTTCTCACCGGCGAAAGGAAAAGCGGCATATCTGACCGGAGACGAAGGCCAGATGGAAGAGCATCTGATTTTTGAAGGGGATACAACGGAGTATTATAAATTTACGTATTCTACTCTGCGTGTGGGCGAAAAGCTTCTGAATATTCAGATACCGGAATACGACGGCTACCAGTTTATGGACTGGTATACCGATTCTAAATGGACTTCCGAACCGATCAATCCGGAAACGTATGAAGTGACCGGCGGAGTGGAGCTGTACGCACGCTGGGCAAAGATGCTCACTGTAAAATTTGATACAAATGACGGATCAGAAAAGACGGAATGGGAAGAAATCACAGCATACAGCGGTTATCCGCTTCCGCTGCTGCCGGAAAAGCCGAAGCGGGAGTGCTATACCTTTACCGGCTGGTACCGCAACCATGCGGCAACGCAGCTCTTTGATACGGCAACGGAGATCATCAACAGTGATCTGACGTTATATGCCGGATGGAAGGCAGTGGAATATTACATCACCTATGAGCTGCGCGGCGGTGTCAATGCGGAGAGCAATCCGGCCTCCTATACAATCGAAGACAGCTTCTCTCTGGCAGAACCGACGAGAGAGGGTTACACCTTTAAAGGCTGGACGGAAACCGGTCTGGAAGAAGACTGCAGCAAAAACGTGACGGTAGAAGCGGGAAGCACCGGAGACCGCACGTATACGGCAGTCTGGGAGCCGATTGCTTACACGATCAGCTACAGCAGAATTTATGATGAAGCGACAAAGGTTTATCCGAACTCCTATGATATTGAAAAGGAAATTACACTTCCGACACCGGAAAGAGCGGGCTATACCTTTGAAGGCTGGACGGGAACCGGTCTTGAGGGTGCACAGAAAGAAGTGAAGATTCCAAAGGGTTCCATGGGAGATCGCACGTACACGGCAACCTGGAGTACCTCCGATCCGATTCTGGATATTCTGGAAAAAGTGGCAGTACTGGCTACCCAGAATCCATATGTGAAAGATCTTACAATATGTCTGCCGGAGGGAACGGATATCAACGGTGCCATCGATTATGATTCTGTGAAAGCGTCCCTGGAAGAAAAAGTAGCTGCTTATGTGACGGGACTGATTGCGGATGACGAAGGAAAGCTTGACGCTTACAGCAATAATCTTTCCATCAGCGCAAAGGTAACTGACGCTGATTTAACCGACGGAACAGAGCAGAAGTATAAGGTAACGCTGACAGTTGTGTTTACGGATGATCAAGGTCAGCAGACCTCACAGGACATCAAGGATTATCAGGCTGCCTTAAAGAAAGTGACGGTACAGTGCACCTGGCCGACCGCTTCGAAGCTTACTCTGGATCAAACCGTAGCTGACAGTATACTTTCCGATGACGGAACAGCATCCTGTACCTACGGAGGAAAGGATGTGACAGTTGAAGGAACATTCGACTGGAAAAAATCGGAAAAAGAGAAGGTTCCGTTTGGAAGAAATAACGGTACGGATGCTGGAAAGTATACAGCGGTATTCACACCGACACTGTCTGACCGCTACGCCATTGCGGAAACAGAATTGCCTGTATTGACCCAGATACGGCTGTATGCATCGGGTACGGCAGATGACAGGGAATTCCAGTGGGATTTCGTTAACGATAAAGCATCAGCTGAGGCTACCGGAACCTTGACACTGGTATATGCAGATGAAGCGGGCCAGCCGACAACAGAAGAATTCACGGAAGTAGAAGGACTTCTGACCGGCGGAAGCTGGAGTTTTGTTTATTATAATGAAAATGATATAGCTCCGGGAGATAAAGCTGTTATCTGCAGCGGGTATTCTCTGAATCCTGATAAGAACAGCAACAGCACGTATGAAGATAATGCCTATGTACTGGCAAATCCAGATAGTTTCACAACTCAGGCAAATATCAAACAGGTAGTCAGTGGGAATAAGAATCTTTCGGTTACCCGCCCTACAACAAAGACGAATCCTTATGGTACGATGCTTGGAAATATTGATCGGGAAGACGGAAGCGTAACGTATTACTCTAACCCAGTAGATGGTACCTGGGAATGGACGAGTGATGCTCACACTGTGCCGAATGTGAATTCAGATTATGATGCCGTATTTAAACCTAATGAGAAATATAAAGGCGGATTTGCTGAAATAATAAGAAGTGTACACATTAATTTGACCCTCAAAAATGTATATGTTCCGGAACTTCAACCTGTAAAGTATACGGGTGAGCCTCTGGCAGCCTTTGCGCAGACCAAATATGATGATTATTATGTCAAGGAGAATGTTGTAAAAACAGATGCAGGCTCCTATCCAGTAACGCTTGTTCTGAATGATAAGCTTAATTGTCGTTGGTATGAGGAGCAGTCAAATGGTGGAGTGAATATAACCACATATGATCAAACACTTCAATTTGTCATCGAAAAAGCAAAGCCTACGATAACCAAAAAAGGAAAAGTGACTTCTATTCCCTACGGTCAGAAGCTGACATCCGGTAATACGAAACAGGAAACGGTGGCAGATGTCGCTGGTATTACGACCCGTGTTTCGGCGAAAGATTTGGTGAATGGATACACTGTATCTTATGGTCTTGATGCTGAATATGAGCCAACGGGAGGAACATGGACCTGGGTAACGGATGCTTCTGATGAACTTCTGACAGAGAAAAAGGGTGAAGAAATAAGTCGGGTAACCCAGCCTCTCAGTGCTGGAACTCACTATATTAAAGCAAAATATACCCCGAACAGCAATGATGATAATCTGGAAACACTGGAGACTTATCTTGAGGTAGAAGTAAGTCAAGGGTCAGTAGTGGAAAGGGGTCAATATTACGTGAGTGCCACAAGTATATATAAGCCGTCCACTGCTTCGGAAAATAAAAATGCTCTGTCTAGTTCCATCCTTAACGCATACGGAAATCTCTACAATCAATATACAGGAGAAGTTGTGTCAGGCCATTGGGAGTGGGATGATCCGAAGTTTATTCCGCCTAATGAGGGTGGTACCTTCGGCGTGCATTTTGTTCCGGATGACGTTAATAATTATCCAGCACAACTGATAATCTCTAGTTGTAGAAGTTGTTCGGTACAAGTGATAAATACACCCCACAAGACAGGTACAATCAAATGCCGTCAGTTGGTCGATGGAACAGAAAATACATGGACACAGATACTTAACGAGGAGTGGACACCGGCAGAGCAGAATATGCAGCCGAAGTGCCTTACATTAGAAATCCCTGCATGGAATGGAGAATGGACGAATCTGCTTCTGGAAGAATTCAAAATGACGTGGTCAGATAATTCCAGTAAGAAGAGTGTAACCATACAGCCGGATGATGGAAGTAAAAATCAATTTTCAGACAGCAATGGAGAAATTATAGTAGCAGTTGATCGAACTGATAAAATTATTTCTGTTGTGTTCCTAAATGGAATCGTAGCTACTGATAATTTCCGTTTGGAAATTAAAGTAACAGATGCGGCTCTGGAAGCACAAAGCAGCAGTACCCTGAGTACAGCATCAGTCCTGGAGATGCAGAGCATACCGGAAACAGAGCTTCAGTCTGGACCGGAAAGCGAGACGCAGGCACCTGAGAAGGAAAGCGAGACGCAGGCAACTGAGAAGGAAAGCGAGACGCAGGC
This sequence comes from Candidatus Choladocola sp., assembly GCA_034093895.1. Lineage (GTDB taxonomy): Bacteria > Bacillota > Clostridia > Lachnospirales > Lachnospiraceae > Choladousia. Next base: position 17,267 of record JAXEBU010000156.1, read on the forward strand.
ACCTGAGAAGGAAAGCGAGACGCAGGCACCTGAGACGGAGAGCGAGACGCAGGCACCTGAGACGGAGAGCG
>JAXEBU010000157.1:0-13014 GCA_034093895.1 Candidatus Choladocola sp.
TTCTTCAGTGCGGCTTCCTCGATCTCCATCTGCATGATCTTTCTCTGCAGCTCATCCAGCTCTGACGGAAGCGAATCCAGTTCCGTCTTGATCAGGGCACACGCCTCATCTACCAGATCAATGGCCTTATCCGGCAGGAAACGGTCGGAAATGTAGCGGTGAGACAGCGTAGCTGCTGCCACCAGTGCACTGTCTGTAATCTTTACGCCGTGGAATACCTCATACCGTTCCTTCAGGCCTCTCAAAATGGAAATCGTATCTTCCACTGAGGGTTCATCCACCATCACCGGCTGGAAACGGCGTTCCAGTGCCGGATCCTTCTCAATATACTTCCTGTATTCATCCAGTGTCGTCGCACCGATACAGTGAAGCTCACCGCGGGCCAGCATGGGTTTGAGCATATTGCCGGCATCCATGGCACCGTCTGTCTTTCCTGCGCCCACAATCAGATGGAGTTCATCGATAAACAGGATAATCTCTCCCTCGCTTTTGCGGACTTCCTCAAGAACAGCCTTCAGGCGTTCCTCAAATTCGCCGCGATACTTCGCCCCCGCCACGAGAGCACCCATATCCAGCGCAAAAATCTTTTTATTTTTCAGTCCTTCCGGCACATCCCCGCGGACAATACGCTGAGCCAGTCCCTCCACAGCTGCCGTCTTACCGACACCCGGTTCACCGATCAGTACCGGATTGTTCTTCGTCTTTCTTGACAGAATCCGGATCACATTCCGGATCTCCGCATCACGGCCGATCACCGGGTCGAGTTTCTGGTTCTTCGCCTTCTCGACCAGGTCTTCTCCGTATTTATTTAAAGTATCGTACGTCGCCTCGGGATTGTCTGAAGTTACTCTCTGGTTTCCGCGGACAGTAGAAAGAGCCTGCAGAAAACGCTCCTTCGTGATACCGAACTCCTTCCAGAATTCCTTCATGGACGGACTCGGATTGTTCAGCATGGACAGAAACAGATGCTCGACCGATACGTATTCATCGCCCATCTGCTTTGCCACATCCTCGGCGCTCACCAGTGCCTTATTCAGGTACTGCCCAATATAGACATTGCCGCCGGATACCTTGACTCTGCTGTTCAGAGCCTGATCCAGACGGTTCTCGAAATACTCTTTCTGTATCTCCATTTTCTCAATCAGTTTTGCAATCAGGCTGTCGTCCTGATGCATCAGCGCATACAGCAGGTGTTCCTGCTCCACTTCCTGATTTCCGAATTCATAGGCAATCTTCTCCAGATCATTGACTGCCTGCATGGATTTCTGTGTGAATTTACTGATATTCATAAGCACACCTCCCATTGAAAGCATTGAAATTCAACACTCTCATTTGTTATATTCGAACTATAACACTGTTTTTAGCACTCGTCAAGTACGAGTGCTAACAAAAATGTGAACTTTCTGTGAAAATTCCTGTGAACTTATGATATATCCTTAACTGCCTGTTCCAGAGAACAGAGCGCGCGATACAGCTCTGCCCGCGGTACACTCAGTGTCATTCTGAAAAATCCGGTGTGCCCTCCGTAACACGTTCCGTAATCCACATGAAAATGGGCTTTCTGAAACAGAAACTGCTGCAGCTGTTCATCGTCCATTCCCAGCGCTGTGCAGTCTACCCAGAGAATATACGTCCCTTCCGGTCTGACTGCTTTAAACTGCGGGATCCGTGTATCAAAAAATTCTGCTGTCATTCTGTAGTTTTCCTGGACGTACGCCATCATCTCACGAAGCCACTGCCGACCCTGCTCCGTATAGGCAGCATAGTATGCCGGCAGCATCATCGGATTCATGCTGCCGTAGAACTCCCGGTCTCTCTGGGCCAGAAACGCTTCTCTGAGACTGTCATCCGGTATGATCATATTCGCCTGATTCGTTCCCGTAAAGCTCAGCCATTTTCCGAGGGAAGTGGCAACAATTACTTTCACATCAGAATCTGCAATCTGATTGAGCGTTACCATCTCCACTCCGTCATACAGACACTCACCGAAAATCTCATCGCTGAAAATAATGATTCCGTATTTTTCTGCCAGCTTCCCAATGCGCAGCTGCTCTTCTCTGTTCCACACACGGCCCACCGGATTGTGCGGATTACAGAGCACCAGCATTTTATTGGCCGGCTCTGCCATTTTCAGCTCCAGATCCTTCCAGTCGATTTCATACCGTCCATTCCGGTAAAGCAACTCTGTGGCTACCTTTTTTCTGCCGCTTAATTCAATGGCCTTCCAGTACATATGGTATCCGGGCGTCATACCGATGATCCCGTCGTTTTCCTGTGTAAAGGCACGGACACACGTGGCCAGAGACGAAGTGATCCCGTAAGTCGGTACAATCCATTCCTTCCTGATTTCCCAGTTCCGCTGTATTTTCATCCACTTCTTCACCAGTTCATGAAAAGAATCATCATCTACAGTATAAGCATACAGTCCCTTTTTTGCCCATTCCACAATAGCATCCGTCACAAAAGGGGCCGTAGGATATTCAAATTCGGCCCCCCACAGACTCATAATTCCGCTTTCTGTCACACATGCAGGTACCTTCGCCTGTTTTACGGAAGCAAAACCGGTTCTGTCCACCTTTTTATCAAAAGAACTCATTCTCTGATTTCTCCTTATTTCCCTCCCTTTACAGGGTAAGCATATATTTCGCAGCCATTACATCCTCGACTGCAAGGCCCAGCGCATCGAACAGCGTGATCTCCGCATCGCTTTCCCGGCCCTTCACCTTTCCATTCATAATTCCGCCTATGGAACCGCGGATGTGCTCCTCTGTGATCAGTCCTTCCTGCAGAGGAATCAGGTATTCTCCCGCTTCCTTTTTCATGGCTTCCACCTGATCCGCATACAGCTTCGACTTCGCCACCAGCGCACTGGTCACCTCTCTCGTCGTTGGCGAAAAGGTACCCACCGCATTGATATGACATCCTTCTTTTACCCAGTCCGCTTCCAGATACGCTTCTTTGCTTGGTGTCACCGTGCAGATAATATCGGCGTCTTCCGCAGCCTCCTGAACCGAATTCTTTAAAATAACGGGGATTCCATGCTTTTTGCTCTGTTCCTCAGCAAATTTCCTTCCATTTTCCGGGGAGATATCGTAACAGTAAACTTCCTCAATGGACGGACGGACAATGCGCATTGCCTCCAGATGGCCTCTCCCCTGGGCACCGCATCCGATGACTGCCAGTCTGCGGACATCCTTTCTCGCCAGGAGGTCTGTAGCCACCGCCGATACCGCTCCCGTACGTATCGCAGTGATACTCATGGCATCCACCATGCCAACCGTTGAACCGTGCTCTGATTCGCAGATCATCACGTATCCCATATGGGAAGGATACCCTGTTCCCAGATTTTTCGGAAAAGCACTGATCACTTTTGCGCCGAAATAATCATGGTCTCCCAGATAAGCCGGCATAAAACCGTAAAGATTGTTTCCGGGCAGTACATGAATCGTACGCATGGGCTGAAATGCCTTTCCGGAATCCAGATCAGCAAGGGCCTGACGCATCAGCCCGATACATTTTTCCATCGTCAGTTTTTCAAACACTTCATTCGCTTCAATAATCTTCATATTAACGCTTTCCTCCAATGCCCCATTATCTGCGTTTTATATTCTGTGACATTTTCTGTTTTTACTGTAGATGTCTCTGCAGGAACTGTATCGTGCGTTCCTCCTTCGGATTCTGAAAAATCTGTTCCGGTGTCCCTTCTTCTACCACATAACCGTCCGCCATGAAAAGTACCTTGTCCGACACTTCTCTGGCAAACGCCATCTCATGGGTAACGATAATCATGGTTCGTTTTTCTTCAGCCACATTCCGGATAACCTCCAGGACACCACCCACCAGCTCCGGATCCAGAGCAGATGTGGGTTCATCCAGCAGAATCACGTCCGGATTCAGCGCCAGCGCACGGGCTATCGCTACCCTCTGCTGCTGACCGCCGGAAAGCTGAATCGGATAAGATTTCATCTTGTCGGCCAGCCCGACTTTCTCCAGATACTGCTCCGCCCTTTCTTTTGCCTCCGCCCTGGAAATTTTCTGAACAACATTCATTCCCATCATTACATTGCCGAGTACCGTCTTGTTGGCAAACAGATTGTAATGCTGAAATACCATGGCCGTTCTGCGGCGCACCGCAAGAATCTCTGCCTTTTTTGCTTCCTTCAGATTCACATGGAGATCTCCAAGCTCCATCACTCCGTCATCCGCACGCTCCAGAAAATTGATACAGCGCAGGAAGGTCGTTTTTCCGGAGCCGCTGGGGCCAAGAATGGAGACAACCTCTCCTGCATCCAGTGAGAGGCTGACACTCTTCAGAACTTCCAGCTCTCCAAAGCTTTTTTTCACATTCTCTATGTTAATCATACGGCATTCCTCACTTTAAATATGTTCAGTCGCTTCTCCAGTCTCCAGAATATCTTTTCCAGAATCATTCCCAGTACCCAGTAAATCACGGCTGCAATCAGATAAACCTCAAGATAATAGTAGGCTGCACTGGCCGCATTGATGGCGGCTCCCATCATCTCCTGAACAGCTACCATATAAGCCAGTGAGCTTGCCTTGATAATTCCGATAAAAAGATTCACCAGATTAGGGCACGCTCCCACCAGCGCCTGGGGCAGCATTACATGCACCATCGCCTGCCGTCCCGTCATTCCCACTGACAGGCACGCTTCAAACTGACCGCCGTCAATGGCCTCCAGCGCAGACCGGAACGTCTCGGCAACTCCGGCTGACGTATTCACAGAAAAGGCCAGCATCGCATAGGCCACCGCCGGAATATAGCGGGTGTAGCTCGGTACACCGATCGAATTGCAGTACATATTAATATAGAAAGTCAATCCGAAATAAGCCAGATACAGCTGAATCAGCAGTGGAATCCCGCGGAACAGAGAAATATATATTTTGAAAATGCGGTTCAGTACCGGAATCCGATAATAGCGGATCAGTCCGATCAGAATTCCGAGAACAGAGCCGATCACCATGGAGCCAACGGCCAAACCGAGTGTGACCGGCAGTTTTGCCAGTATTTTGGGGATTGCACCGATCATAAAAGGAATGTTCAGTTTCAATGTACTGCACCTCCTTCTTCACCTCGGAACCGGCTTCGTTCCGCCCGCTTCTCCACAAATTTCACAATCTGTTCCATGACAATACAAAGGGCCCAGTAAATCAGGCCCGCTGCCAGGTAAATTTCAACCTGCCTTGCACCATAGGTGCGGGAGTTGATAATAACAGCCCGCCCCATGATGTCCATAATTCCGAATGTAAAAGCCAGAGAAGTATCTTTAATCAGCATAATGATCGTATTTCCAAGGTTTGGAATACAGATAACGAGTGCCTGCGGAAAAATCACATGTATAAACTTCTGAAATTCTGTCATACCAATGCTGTCTGCCGCCTCAAACTGTCCGATGTCCACCGACAGATAGGCGGATCTCATATTTTCTGCCAGGTATCCCGATACATTCAGAGAAAATCCCAGAATAACAAGAAAATTTTTCATCCAGTCCGTATATTTCAGGTCAAACCATTTCAAAATCTCCGGAACTCCGAAATAAATCAGAAACAGCAGAGCAATCAGCGGAACGCCGCGCATAAATGAAACGTAAAACCCGGCAATCTTCCCGGCAATTTTTCTGTTTCGGATCCTTGCCCTTGCCGCCAGAAATGCGAAGATAATTCCCAGCACCGTTGCTCCCAGTACTACAAAAATCGTCCCCGGAAGCTCTTTGAGCAGTTTCGGTATTACTTCTAAAAAATAAGAAATACTAAAAAGATTTTCCACAGATCTATCCCTCTCATTCGGGTATCAGTCATTACTCTTCAAACATATTGAAGCCAACCCATTTTTCAGAAAGCTCCGGCAGTGTTCCGTCATCAATCAGTGCCTGCAGTGCTTCATCCATTGCGTCGCGGAACTCCTCAGCACCTTCCATGTCTGAATTGATCAGCTGTGTGAACGGTTTCTTTACAGAATACTCATCCAGCATCTTCACCGGAAGATTCAGTTCTGCCTGAATCGTATCAAAGGAATCTCTGTAAATCAGCGCCGCATCTTTCCGTCCGTCTGCAACCATTTTCATCATATCTGCCTGTGTCGGATCACTCATATCTTCAATGTCAATGGGATTGTCCGGATGTGCTTCGTTCCATGCAGCCAGATCCTCATACTCTGCACGTGTGGAGTCAAAAGCCATCGTCTTTCCGCCCATATCATCCATTCCGTTGATATCAGTATTGTCTTCTGCAACTACGAAGCTGCAGACATTGCTTCCGCTGTCTACTGTGGGAGTCATGTACTTTTCCTCACGCTCTGCCGTACGGTTGATGGAACCGGTCAGCATATCCACAGCTCCTGTATCGAGAGACTCAAACAGTACCGCATACTGCAGATCCTCGCATTCAAAAGTATATCCGTCCATGTATTCATCAAGAGCTGCCAGCATATCGATATCATAACCGGCCAGATTGTCATCATCATCGATAAAACAGTACGGGTAAACGGATGCCATCATGCCCACTTTAATTACCCGTTCCTCCTCTGCGTGTACTGCCATACTTCCGATCATAGTACCTGCCATTGCTGCTGTCATCAGAGCTGCCGTTGTTTTTTTCCAGAAATTTTTTTTCATCACTGTTTCCTCCTGCATTTTACGTATTTTCCCTTTAGTTCCGGATGGGGCTTTCTGTCTTCTGCAAGCTGCACACTTCCCGCCTCATCTGGTATACCTAACTGGTATACCAGATATGATAGCACTGTTTTTCTGCAAAATCTAGTCTTTTCTTTAAAAATATGGTAAAGTAAAAGAGAAGAGATTTCAGATCACCAATCAATCAGAAAAGGATGGGAATTGTTATGTCAGAAACGACGTCTACCGCAATTTACCGCGAACTGCGTACGCGGATTGTAAATAATTATTATGGAAAAGGACGATTTCTGGGAGAACGGGATATTGCAGAAGAATTCGGCGTCAGCCGTGCCCCCGTCCGTGATGCCCTCCAGCGTCTTACTCAGGAAGGCTTTCTGAATACATACCCGCGAAAAGGACATGCCGTCAATCGTATCACAATGGAACAGCTGCAGGAGATTCAGCAGATCCGTTTTCAGCTGGAGACGCTGTCTCTGGCCCTCGTCATCCGGAACGCTTCTGATGAAGACCTGGCCAGAATACCGCTCCATGTTTCTTCGGAGGACGCGCTGAATCCGTACCATACAGAGAATACCTGTTTTCATCTGGGACTGGCACAGCTTTCGGGAAATGAAATGCTGATTAAAAATCTCTACCGCTATCTGGGCGACAGCTCTCTCGGTGCTTTTCAGAACCCGGAAATTGTCAGAAGCAGCTCCAACTGCCATGAAGAACTGCTAAGCGCAATCAGAAGCCGTGACCTTCTGGCTTCCCAGCAGATGCTGGCAAAAGATCTGCAGCTGACAGCGACCAGCACACAGATGCTGGCCCTGCCGATTGCCTGATAAAATTTTATCTTTCTTTTTGTGCAATCACATACCAGGTTGTTGCCTGCGTATCCTTCCCATCAAGAAGGCTGTGACCACATTTCAGGATGCGGAATCCACATCGCTCCAGCATCTTCAGAATCTCTTCCACATCATGAACCGTCTCTGTTATGTCTTCTTCAAACTGCAGTACACCATTTTTCATATACGGCAGTTTTCAGATGGATCATCTCATCCGAATCCTGTGAGATCAGAAACTGCGCCTTCACTGTTTCACTGAAATCAAGATCAATGGGATCCCCGAAGGAAACCTCCTTCTCATTCAGAATATCAAAAATAAAGTATCCCCCTTCTTCCAGGTATCCGTATACATTCCGGAAGATCCGTTCCACATTCCGCAGGTCGATAATATGATTCAGCGCGTCTCCCGTACATGTCACAAGATCGAACTTTCGGTCCGGACGGTACAAAATCATATCAGCCACTTCATAAAAAATCGCCGGATTGTTCTTTCTCGCTATGTCAATCATACCCTCCGAGAAATCCATTCCGGCTGCCCTGATTCCGTTTCTGTGAAGAACTTCACACAGAATCCCCGTGCCGCAGGCCAGATCCAGACTGCTGCGAATCTCTGCCCCGCTCTGATGAATCCATTCCAGAAGTTCCTCCCCGAAGGCTTCCGGAAAATAGTTCCATCCAAATTCATTATATACTTTACAAAACGCATCACTGTACATCGTGAAAATTTCCTTTCTCTATGACATAATAAGAGCTATTCGATCTTTCTTTACAAATCGAATAGCTCTATAAATGAATTTCCTGAAGTTTCACTATATAACCTCTCTTTCTATTAATTTTTGAGTAGTCCGCTATGGATCTCTTCCTTTCATATAAATCTCCTCCTTCAGTTACTATATGTAAACTCATTGAGAGATTTTTTTGAAGTAAGAATTTGTTATCTCATTGGACCTTCCTCCTGTTTTTGAAGTTTTCTCTTCTTTTGTTTTGTTGTAATCATTTTATTACATCTTTCAGGAAATGTCAAGTAGTTTTTTGAACTTTTTTTATTTAATTATAAATTGTCTAAAAACATACTATTTTTATATATAATATACACAATTTAGATTTTTTCGTCCTTCTCATCCGTGCTGAACATCATCTTCTCATCGGAAGCAAAATTGTAGTATTTCCGCACAATTCTGCCGCCTTTTACCACAATGATAACATCACTGATCCCGGCAATTTCATTGTAGTCATTGGATATGAGAATGATTCCGTTTCCGCGGCGCTTCAACTCATTCATAATATTATAAATATCTATTTTGGAAATAACGTCTATATTGTCCGTCGGATAATTGAAAACATACAGTTCTCCCTCTGCCAGGATGTTGCGGGCAATCAGTATTTTTTTCTGGGCACCCAGACTGACGTGATCAATCACATCCTCCGGAGCTGCGTCGACAGAAAGCTTGTCAATGTAAATCTGTGTGATTTCTTTCCGTCTTTCCTGGTCGCGGCAGCGGACAAGAAGCTGGTACGGCAGCATGTTTTCCATCACCGTTTTCCCGGGAAAAAGATACCGTTCCATCACATTTGCATTCAGAAAAACGATTCCTGATTCCAGGGCATCCTTCGGTGTCACAATTTTCATTTCTTTCTCGCGGTAAAAAACGCTGCCTTTATGATACTGGTCAAACAGAATCGACTCAATGGAAGCCGGTCCTTCTTTTTCCAGTCCCATTACACCGACGATTTCCCCTTCCCTGACGTACATGGAGAAATCCTCCAGACATCTGTTAGAAATATGGGAAAATTCCATCAGTTTTGCCTGCGGCGGTACGATTGTTTTTGGCGGACGTTCTTTCACCATTCGGAACATCAGATCAAACATGCTCTCCGGATGATCCCTGTCATTGCAGATGGTCTCCACAATATGCGCGTCCATCAGCACACTGATCCTGTCAGACAGTTCCAGCACCTGATTTACCTGATGGGAAATGTACATGACAGCCGTTCCTCCGTCCCGCATCTGGCGTATCATCTCCCACATGATTTCCTGATACCTTCTGTTTATATTGGAGTCAAGTTCGTCAATCAGCAGAACCTTCGGGTCAAACATTTTCACGCGCAGCAGCTCAAGAACCCCCCGAACCGAATTGGATAAATCCCCTGTTTTGCTTTCCGGACTGCACTCGAGGCCGTACTGTTCAATAAAAGCATTCAGTTCCCGTTCAATCCACTTCTGGTTGCGCATAATGCCAAAGGGCATACGTTTCTTTATATTATTCAGACCATACAGCATATTTTCCTGCACACTCAGCTGAGGAAGAAGTGTTGAACAGCTGTCCAGATAAAATACCCCTGCCCGAAGAGCATTGTGAATCCCCCACTCTTTCTGTACCTTCCCGTCCAGTAAAACGCCGCCGCTGTCTTTGAGTACAATCCCAGCTATTATTTTGGCCATTGTACTCTTTCCGGCACCGTTGTAGCCAACAATCCCATGGATTTCTCCACCAACGACCGTAAGATCAACGTGATCCAATATGGCATGATCTCCGTACTGTTTATTCACTGCTGAAAGCTGAATTTCCATACCTTTTTCTCCATTCAAAACCTTGCGTCAGGTTCTTTCCTGGGGCGCAGAGCTGCAAAACAGATATTCTTCTGCTCGGATCCCGTTTTGCATCGCGATACTACAGCATAAACTTCTGATGAATTCTTACCCCATTTTTGTAAAACACTTTCTTATACTGTGACAAAATTCCACTGTCTGTAATCACATAATCAATATTTGTAATCTCATCCACTTTTATCAGTCCGATTTTATCAAATACAGTGCCTTCCATAATGATTACTTTATTTCTGGCCCGTTTTACGATTTCCTGATAAATATAGGCATCCTCTTTGTCATTTACCGTCAGTCCATAATTCATCTCCACGCCCTGAACAGACAAAAATGCCTTATTCACCCGAATATCCGGAAAAGGAATGTTGGAACTGCTGCTGATCACAGTTTTCTTCCTGTGACTCACCCGGCCTCCAATCAGAATCACCATGTTGTCCTGATCCTGCTCCATGGCCTGTACCACACGCAGATTGTTGGTGAAAACCACAACTCCCGTCTTTGTCCGTAAATACTCCGCCACCCCGACGCTGCATTCACTGCTGTCCAGAAAAATCACATCATGGTTTTCCACCAGCTCCGCACCGAGTTCGCCAAACTCACGGTTTTGCTCCGAAACGGGAAACCGCTCCTCTGTCATTCGATGTTCCTTCTCCTCAGAAGGTCCTGTCTCAACTAAAACAGCGCCTCCATACGTTCTTTTCAGAAACCCTTCTGCCTCCAGTTTTTCAAGGTCACGGCGCACCGTCACCTCAGATACTTTCAGATAATTGCTCAGTCCAATCACATCAGCCGACTTCTGTTCTCTCAAAACCTGTTTTATTAACTGTAATCGTTCTATCTGAAACATATGCCAAAAATTCCTTCCTGTATGTTTCCTGACGGCTCTGCTTATCTCATGTTGTTCCATACAGACGAAGCCTTCTGCCCACAGGCTATCCGGCAAATTCAAACGGATATTATTATTTTAAGACAACAGAATACATTCTGCAAGAGTGAATCGCATTTCGCTCAAAGAAGAGGCTGCTGCAGAATAGTTCAGGAATTTCTGCAACAGCCCCTTCTGTTTACTCTATTTTACATCGGTCTGACAATAATTACTCTGCCAGGTAATCTTCAGGCGGTCCAAGGATGATATTCTTTTCACCTTCGATCTGATATGTGCCAACGCCTTCAATGGTGATTTCGCCGTCTGCTTCCAGTGTCTGTCCATCCAGAAGAGCCTTTGCAACACCAACAGTCAGGTAGCCGAGATCCTGGCAGTTCCACAGACATCCAAGATCCAGAGCGCCATCAGACAGAACGTCCTGGCAGTCTTCCTTTACAGCTGTACCTACAACAGTAACTTTGTCCTGCAGACCCAGTTCGCGGATTGCCTGTGCAGCACCGATCGGAGCCGGTGTGGATACGCAGAAGAGAGCCTTTACTTCCGGATATGCTTTCAGGATATCTTTTGCAGTTGAAAGAGCAACATCCTGTTTTTCATCTGTCGGATACGGATCAGCTACCAGGTTCAGTCCCGGATATTTCTCAGCTGCATAATCTTTTGCAAATCCAATCCATGCGTTCAGGTTACTTGCAGAAAGACCACCTGTGATAATTGCCCAGTCGCCTTCTTCTGTTCCCATGTTCTCAACCATAGCGTCAACAAGATGCTCAGCCAGTCCCTTATCTGAAATCTGGTGAACAGATGCATCTACGAGATCCTTTGTAGCCTCTGTATCCCAGTCAAGAACAAGGATTCCTGCTTCACGTGCTTTTTTCAGTACCGGATCAAGAGCTGCTGCATCATTCGGAGCAACACAAATTGCATCAACGCCCTGTGTAATATAGTCCTCAAGCATTTTTACCTGCTCAGCAGCATCTGCTGTTGTCGGACCATTGTAGATTACTTCTACACCAAGCTCTTCGCCAGCCTGTACAGCACCTTCACCTGTTGCTGTGAAGTACGGAATACCAATGAGCTTCGGCATAACCACGATCTTATAAGCGCTTTCCTCTGCCATTGCCGGTACTACAGCTGTGAGTGCCATCATAGCTGCCAGTCCTAAGCCAACCAGTTTCTTAATCTTCATATTACTTCCTCCTTTTTTTGCTCTTATATTTTTTTAAGCTGTTCCCAGCTCTGAGCTCTTATTTCGCTGCGCTCTGTGCAGCCCGCATCTTAATTTTCTTTTTATCTTCCATTACTCTGGTCACATATCTGAGAATCAGAACCGCAATCAGAATACCGCCTGTAATGATATTGATAATATAACGGTTTACGCCGAGAATATTCAGTCCCGTTGAAATAACCTGAATGATTGCAACGGCAATCACCGTACCTGCCACCGTTCCATGACCGCCCGAAATGCTTGTGCCGCCCAGTACTACGGCTGAAACCGCCTGCATTACATAGGAAGAACCGTAATCGGTCTTTGCGGAATTATAGCGGGAAGAAATCAGGATACCCGCCATACCGGAAAGTATACCGGAGCAGATATATACCCAGAGGAGCGATTTCTTCGTATTAATACCGGAAAATCTCGTTGCCGTTTCATTACAGCCGATCATGTAAACCTCGGTACCCCACACACTGCGTTCGAACAGGAAGTAGCATACAACCAGGGCTATCACATACACGATCATCGGAATCGGAATGCCGAGAATCGTACCGTTTCCTATCTCTGAATACAGCTCCGGGAAACCGGAAATGGAACCGCCCTTTGTAAAGTTCAGGCCCAACCCTTCAAACAGTGTCTTCGTTCCCAGTGTTACCAGCATCGGAGCAACTCCGATGTAAGCCACAACTGTACCGTTCACCACACCGGTCACTGTCGCAACAAGCATACAGATCACAACGCCTGCAATCACGCAGAGTACGGGATTTTCTTTTCCAAACTCACTGGAGAGAATAAATGCCGCTACAATGGTAGAGAGCGTTGCACCCGTCGTT
>JAXEBU010000158.1:0-14659 GCA_034093895.1 Candidatus Choladocola sp.
TATTGCCGGATATCAGGGAACAAAAAGAATTTTATATGGTCAATGTGTTCAGATCATGGTATAATGTGAACACTTAGCGAGCGCGAGCAATGGGCGAAGCGGGAGTTTAGTGACCATAAAGTACGGTTTGCAGGAAGGTAAATGAAACATGGAAAAGATAATTGAAAATTTTGACGGTGCCAGATATATTAAAATGCTGGAGACCGGACAGAAATATCTGGAACTGATGAATAAATACAGGTGTGCCATTATGGAGGTGGAAACAAAGCTGAACGTTCTGAATGCGGAGTTCTCTCTTCAGTATGACCGTAATCCCTTTGAGTCGATTAAGAGCCGGCTGAAGAGTCCCGTCAGCATTATAGAGAAGCTGTCGAGAAAAAACCTGCTTACGAGTGATGCGACCATCGCTTCGGCCATTGAAGAAAATCTGTACGATGTGGCGGGAATCCGTGTCATCTGCGCGTTTCAGGAGGATATTTACCGTCTGGCAGAGCTGTTGATTCAGCAGGATGACATACGCCTGATCCGGACGAAGGATTATATCAAAAATCCGAAACCGAACGGGTACCGGAGTCTCCATCTGATTCTGGAGGTTCCCGTATTTCTGAAGTCGGGAAAAACTCCGATGAAGGTGGAGGTACAGTTCCGGACGATTGCGATGGATTTCTGGGCCAGTGTGGATCACAGGCTGAGGTACAAAAAGAATGTGTCCAATGAGGAGGAGATTGTGGAAAAACTGAAGCTTTGTGCCGAAACGATATCAGGCCTCGATGAGGAGATGCAGAGAATCAGAAATATGATTGAGGAAAATGATGATTCGGCGGAACCATTATAAAAGACTTTCATAAAGCTTTGGTTTATGATAAAATGGACGGATAAGGAAACAGAACTGTTCGGAAGCAGTTTCTGTTTTCAGAATTTTCCAAAGATGCTGATGAAAGAATCTGAGGATTCAAGAGCGATGTGCAGTGCGCATTACGGCTCCTTCAGCGAAAAGATTGGGGATAGATATGAGAGGAAACAAGGCTGGAAATAAAGCGCAGATAAAATACAGTGGAAAGCTGATGAGACACTGGTACTGGTGTGGAGTCCTGACTCTTTTTCTGCTTGCCCTTACAGCAGTGATTCTGTATATTGATACACTTGCAGGCTGCATAGTCGGAGGATTTACGGTGGTGATTTATCTTACCGTCCTCGGACTGGATATGTATTATAAGCCGCGGGTGCTTCTGGAACTGATGGACTTTGCCCAGAGATTCAGCGGCATAGAGAAGGAAATGCTGAAGGAATTTGTGATTCCTTACGGCCTGGCTCAGCCCGATGGAAAGATGATCTGGATGAATGATATGATGATGTCCATTACCGGAAAATCAGAGGAGTATCATAAAAATATATCTACTCTGTTTCCGGAACTGTCTTCGTCAAATTTTCCGGTTGGAGCAGAAGAGCGTACCGTTGAAATCGAGCATGAAGAAAAGAAGTATCGTGTCAGCATGAAGAAAATCGTCCTGGAAGATATTCTGGATGATGCGGACAGTGTGGAAAAAGTCACCGGTGAATGCTACGTGATCGGGATTCATTTCTTTGATATCACAGAGCTCACTGCTTTCAAGAAAGAAAATTATGATCAGAAACCGGTAGTAGGTCTGCTGTATATGGATAATTATGATGAAGTGATGGACAGTGTGGAGGATATGCGCCGTTCCATGCTGGAGGCACTGGTAGACCGGAGGATTACGAAATACGTGTCGTCTCTGGGCGGCCTGATCAAAAAGATGGAGAAAGACAAATATCTGCTGGTGGTGAACCGAAAGTGTCTGGAAGTGATGGAGGCAGATCGCTTTTCCATACTGGAGGATGTAAAAACGGTCAATATCGGCAATACCATCGGCGTTACGGTCAGCATCGGTATCGGAACGAACAGTGGGGATTATGCCCAGAATTATGATTCGGCCCGCGTTGCCATTGAAATGGCACTTGCCAGAGGCGGCGATCAGGCGGTGGTAAAGGATCATGACAAAATGGCTTTCTTCGGTGGAAAGACCCAGCGTTCAGAGAAAAACACGAGAGTGCGTGCCCGTGTAAAAGCACAGGCACTGAGGGAGCTGATCAGTACCAGAGAACGTGTAATTGTCATGGGACACAAGATTACAGATATCGATTCTCTGGGAGCCAGCGTCGGAGTGTGCCGTGCTGCCATGCAGGTGGGCAAACCGGCCCATATTGTCCTTGGTGATATTAACAGCGGGATCAGACCGTGGGTAAACGTTCTTGAGGCGAATGACGCCCAGGGTGAAAAGCTGTTCCTGACTCACGAGCAGGCTGTTGAGATGACGAATCAGAATACCGTTGTGGTTGTGGTGGATACGAACCGCCCAAGTATGACCGAGTGTGAGGAGCTGCTCTATCTGACCCGGACAATCGTTGTGCTGGATCACCACCGGCAGGCGACGGAGAAAATAGAGAATGCAGCATTGTCCTATATTGAATCTTCCGCATCCTCCGCCTGTGAAATGATTTCGGAGATTCTTCAGTATTATGATGATTCCATCAAGCTGAAACCGTGTGAGGCAGACTGTATTTATGCGGGAATTATTGTGGACACGAATAACTTTGTGGCCAAGACGGGGATGCGTACCTTTGAGGCAGCGGCATTTCTGCGCAGAAACGGCGCTGATATGACGAGAGTGAGGAAGGCGTTCCGCAATGACATGGAAACATACAAGGCGAGAGCGGAAGCAGTCAGACATGCGGAAGCGTTTATGGGATGCTACGCAATCAGCACGTGTCCCAGCCAGGGGCTGGAGAGCCCGACGGTTGTAGGTGCGCAGGCAGCCAATGAACTGCTGAATATTATCGGAGTCAAGGCGTCATTCGTTCTGACAGATTACAACAACAAGATATATATCAGTGCAAGAGCAATCGATGAGGTTAACGTTCAGATTATTATGGAACGTCTCGGCGGCGGAGGTCATATGAACATTGCAGGAGCGCAGCTGGAAGGCGTCGATGCAGAGGAGGCACGTGTAAGATTAAAAGAGGTGCTGACTCAGATGACAAAGGAAGGAGCAATTTAAAATGAAAGTAATTTTATTACAGGATGTAAAATCTCTTGGCAAAAAAGGTGATGTGGTAGAGGTAAGTGAAGGATATGCGAGAAATATGCTGCTGAAAAAAGGGCTGGGGAAAGAGGCCACAGGACAGAATATGAATGACCTGAAGCTTCAGAAGGCCAACGCGGAAAAGGTTGCGCGTGAAGCGCTGGAAGCGGCACAGGCTCTCGGAAAAGAGATGGAGGGAAAAACGATTCACGTAAAAGTTAAAGCCGGTGAAGGCGGACGTGTATTCGGTTCTGTTTCCTCGAAGGAAATTGCGGAAGAAATCAAAAAACAGCTGGGATACGATATTGACAAGAAAAAGATCCAGCTGGATACACCGATTAAGGCGCTTGGCGTTACCGGCGTATCGATCAAACTTCACACGAAGGTAACTACAGAGATCAGAGTGCATGTAGCGGAAGCGTAATTACGGAAGAAAACAGGCAACAGACAGAAAGGAGCGGCATTGTGGAAGATTCACTACTGAAGCGGGTGATGCCTCACAGCATTGAGGCTGAGCAGTCAGTTATCGGGGCTATGATTATGGACCGTGATGCGGTCACAATCGCATCGGAGATGCTGACGGTGGAAGATTTCTACCAGAAGCAGTACGGGATACTGTTTGAAGCGATGACAGAGCTTTACAGTGAAGGAAAACCCATTGACCTGATTACACTGCAGAACCGTCTGAAGGAGAAGGATGTCCCGCCGGAAATCAGCAGCCTGGAATTTGTCAGGGAGATGATTACGACAGTTCCCACTTCTGCCAATGTGAAATATTACGCGGAGATTGTTTCGGAAAAAGCGGTCCTGCGTCGTCTGATTAAAGTGAACGAGGAAATTGCGGCAGCGTGTTATGCAGGAAAAGAGCGGCTGGAGGACATCATGGAGGACACGGAAAAGAAGATTTTCCAGGTGCTTCAGAGAAAATCGGGAGATGATTTTGTACCGATCAAGGAGGTTGTCCTGAATGCGCTGGACAGAATTGAACTGGCCAGTCGCCAGAAAGGCAGTGTGACGGGCCTTGCCACCGGTTTTATCGATCTTGATTACAAGACTTCCGGGTTTCAGCCATCGGATCTGATTCTGATTGCTGCCCGGCCTTCCATGGGAAAAACAGCTTTTGTTCTGAATATTGCAGAATACATGGCGTTTCGCAGCAATCTGACAGTGGCAATTTTCAGTCTTGAGATGTCAAAGGAGCAGCTCGTAAACCGTCTCTTTTCTCTGGAATCCAGAGTGGATTCTCAGGTGCTCCGAACAGGAAACCTCAGTGATAATGACTGGGCCAGCCTGATCGAAGCGGCAGGAACAATCGGCCGTTCCAACCTGATTATCGATGATACCCCCGGTATTTCCGTATCTGAGCTTCGCAGCAAATGCAGGAAGTATAAGCTGGAACATAATCTGGGCATTATCATGATCGACTATCTGCAGTTGATGCAGGGAAGCAGGCGTTCGGAATCAAGACAGCAGGAGATTTCTGATATTTCACGTTCTCTGAAGGAGATCGCAAGGGAACTGCAGGTGCCTGTGGTTGCGCTTTCTCAGCTTTCCCGTGCAGTGGAGCAGCGACCGGATCACAGACCGATGCTTTCGGATCTGCGTGAGTCGGGGGCTAT
Organism: Candidatus Choladocola sp.; assembly: GCA_034093895.1. Taxonomy (GTDB): domain Bacteria; phylum Bacillota; class Clostridia; order Lachnospirales; family Lachnospiraceae; genus Choladousia. The sequence continues at coordinate 4,721 of JAXEBU010000158.1, forward strand.
TGAGCAGGATGCCGATGTGGTTATGTTTCTGTATCGTGATGATTACTACAATCATGATACGGAGAAAAAGGATGTGGCGGAAGTCATTATAGCGAAACAGAGAAACGGTCCCATCGGGACAGTGGAGCTGGCATGGCTGCCGAGATTTACGAAATTTGCAAACATGAAAAAATAGAATATGAGTTCTACAACGGAAAACTGTCTCATATATATGTAAGGAACGTGGAGAATGTCAGGCACGCGGTTCGATACAGTCATTATGGGGGAGTCTTCATGAGTGAAAAAGAGTATTCGGTTTCAGAAGCAGTGCGGCTCATCGGTGTTGAGTCGCACGTTTTGCGTTACTGGGAGGAAGAACTGAAGGTTGCGATACGGAGGACAGGCCAGGGACATCGTGTGTACAGCGAAGAGGATATCAGAATGTTCCGGAAGGTGAAAGAACTGAAGGAAAAGGGAATTCAGCTGAAAGCAATCCGTGTCCTGTTGGAGGAGGAGACGCAGGAATCACGGGAAAAGATTTTCTCCGGTCAGATCAGGAGGATTGCCGGAGAACTGCCGGAAGGTGCAGAAAATGCAGAAAAGGGCGACAGTCAGGAAGATACAGAGCCGGCAAAGGAGGAACAGTTCGGACTGCTGCTGCAGGAAGAAAAACAGGAGCACCTGAAGCAGTTTGAGAAAATCCTGAAGGGAATGGTGGAAGAGGTTGTAATGCAGCAGAATGAAAAGCTGAAACAGGCCATTGCCGCGATGATCCGGGAGGAAATTGAGGAATTGTACGTTTCTTATTACAATGCTCCGATACAGGAAGCTGCTGCCGCCAGGGAGGAACACTCCCGCAGCGGAATCCGCGGGTTGCTGGGAAAACTGTTTCGACCAGAAAAATAAACAGGCACTGCCTTTCCGATAGCATACTCCTGCAGAAGAAAAGGCTGCCGCAGAATTCTGAGAGAAGTTCTGCCGCAGCCCTTTCATTCGTGACAGGTATCATAGGATCTCCTGTTCACGCAATTTTACGTATCGTATGTATACGGATATTATTCAGCAGAGATAGCACCTGTCGGGCAAGCTGCTTCACATGTTCCGCACTCAAGACATGCGTCCGGATCGATAACGTATTTTCCATCGCCTTCAGAGATAGCATCTGCCGGACACTCGCCAGCGCATGTTCCGCATGCTACACATTCATCAGAAATTACATATGCCATGATATTTTCCTCCTTTATAGAATACAGATTGCAGATTCTCACGGAATCTTTCATCCATTTTAATACAAAACCGTGGAATACACAAGACATAAATGAATCTTTTATGTGGAAACAGAGAAGAATCATGGAAAATTCCTTCCGTGCACAGGAAAACAGATGGTGAACTACCTTGCACAATAGGGAAAAACGTATTATAATAAACGGATATCAGGTAAAGGAGGGAACACAAGGTGGCAGCTAAGATTACGAAGGATATGACAATCGGTCAGATTATCAACATCAACGAAGGACTGATTCCTGTTCTGATGGCAGGCGGAATGCACTGCGTCGGATGTCCGTCTTCTCAGATGGAAACTCTGGAAGAAGCAGCAATGGTTCACGGCATTGAGGTTGAATTACTTCTTACCAGACTGAACGCTTATCTGGAAGCTCTGGAGAAATAGAATTCTGATAGAAAAAGAAATGGAAAAGAAGCATGTTCCGGGTGGAACGGCTTCTTTTTTTATCGTATAGGAAACTTCGTTTCCTATACGATAAAAACGCTCCGCGGGGATGCGCGCTCGCGTGCAGAGAAAATGTCAACAGAGCTGACCACGCTCGGCGCACAAAAGCAGTTAGAGAGTCTAACAAAATATCATATATTTTTCACAGAAATACCATAGCTTCTACACATAACGATCAAAATTAGAACACAGATCCGAACTAGAATTTTCCTTAAAGAAAACCTATAAGGAAAGGGGCACCAAACAATGAAGTGCGTAAATGTTTTAAACGGTAAATCAGGTGCAGGTCTTGCAGCAGCTGTTATGGCAGCAATGATGTTTCAGTCTGTGCCGGTGTATGCAGCATCCGGAATCGATATGAGTACGGATTATCCGGGAATTGTTGTAAAAGCAGGGGAAGATACTACCTTTACCCTTGACTTTACCAGCCTTGACGGGGAGGGGCATGATATATCACTTTCTGCAGAATCTCTCCCGGAAGAATGGACCGGCTACTTCAAGAGCAAAAACAGTCAGGTTACAAAGGTTCATGTGGATGGATCGGGAGATGAGACGGCAATTGGCGAAAGTGCACAGGCTGACTTTAACCTCAGCATTCCGGATGATGCGGAAGAAGGCGTGTACAAAGTTGAGCTGAAAGCAGATGCCGGAGCGGGTAATACAGATACACTGGAGCTGGAAATCACAATCGATGAAGAAGACACGATTCAGAGCAACTTTACTACAGAGTACGGTCAGCAGCAGGGAGCGTCCGGTACGTCTTTCAGTTTTGACACAACGATTGTGAACAACAGAGGAACGAATCAGTCCTACAGTCTCGCGGCACAGGCTCCGGAGGGATGGAAGGTTGAATTCAAACCGTCAGGGGAAAGCGCCAGTGTGGCCAGCGTTGATGTGGAGGCTGACAGCAGCCAGGGCGTGACCGTCAGCGTTACACCGCCGGAAAATGTGGAAAAAGGAGATTATGTGATTCCGTGTACTGCGATTTCTTCCAACGACAGTCTGTCCACGGAACTGACCGTTACGATTACCGGTACATACGATGTTTCTCTTTCAACACCGAGTGGCAATCTGAGCTTTGATGCTTATGAAAATAAGGAATCCAGCGTGACACTGAGCATTACGAACAATGGAAACGTGGATCTGACCAATCTGAATCTGACTTCCAGTGCGCCGACAGACTGGGAAGTGCGGTTTGAAGAATCAACAATCGATACACTGGAAGCAGGAGCAACGAAAGAAATCACTGCTTACGTAAAACCGTCAGAAAACGTTATTACAGGCGATTATGTAACTTCGATCAAAGTCAGCAACAATGAAACATCTGCAGGTGCTGATTTCCGTGTGACGGTGAAGACTTCAACGACCTGGGGAGTTGTGGCAATCGCAATTATTGTAGTACTGGTAGCCGGACTGGGCTTTATCTTTAAGAAATATGGGAGACGATAACCATGGCAGAAAAGCAGGAGAATGTAATTAAGATTTCTCATCTGACAAAACGCTACGGAGATAAGATTGCAGTAAATGATCTGAACCTGGAGATCAGGCGGGGCGAAGTGTTTGGCCTCCTGGGTCCCAACGGTGCAGGTAAGACGACGACGATTCTGATGCTTCTTGGCCTGACAGAGCCAACTGCCGGCACTGCTGAGATTCTTGGCATGAACTGTACCAGAAACCCGCTGGAAGTAAAGACGAAGGTAGGATATCTGCCGGATAATATCGGATTTTACAGCGATATGACGGGCCGGCAGAACCTGCGGTTTACGGGCAGGCTGAATGGACTGGAAGGACCGGAGATGGAAGAGCGGATCAACCATTTGCTGGAGCGTGTCGGCATGACAGATGCTGCCGACCGAAGAGCCGGAACGTATTCCAAGGGTATGCGTCAGAGGCTGGGAATTGCCGATGTCCTGATGCGTGACCCTGAGATTATTATTATGGATGAGCCGACACTCGGTATCGATCCGGAAGGTATGCGTCAGCTGCTGAGCCTGATTCAGGAGCTGTCCTGGGAAGACGGGAGAACGATTCTGATTTCGTCTCATCAGCTGCACCAGGTTCAGCAGGTCTGTGACCGGGTGGGAATTTTCGTAGAGGGACGGCTGATTGCAAAAGGTACACTTCCTGAACTGGAGGAACAGATCAGAAAAGACGGGACGTACCGGCTGGAGCTGGAGACACAGCCCTGTGATGACAAAATTCTGGGTATGCTTTATAAACAGAATGGGGTTCAGAAGATTGAAAAAGAAGGAAACCGGTTTGTGATCACTTCCAGACTGGATATCAGAAGTCAGCTGACAAAATTCCTGGCAGAAAATAATTATACGGTTCTGCATCTCCATCAGCGCGGAGGCGATCTCGATGAGATTTACAGACGTTATTTTGAAAAGGCGGGACAAAATGATGAAAGAAATGACCTTGATAAAAAGAAAAAGTTTGGATGGAAGCACAGAAAACAACCGTGATGTCAGTGGAGCAACGGGAAGAAGGGCACTGTTTCGGAAGGAGTTTGCAGATCATCTGAAAAGCAGACGGTTTCTGATTCTGCTGCTGCTGATCGGAGGTACCAGCTTTGCCGGTCTTTACGGAGCCATTTCCGGACTTAGTGATGCTATCTCTCAGGACAGTAATTTTATCTTTCTGAAACTGTACACTCAGGGAGGAAATTCCATTCCGTCCTTCATGTCCTTCATTGCGCTGCTGGGGCCCTTTGTCGGAATTGCACTGGGATTTGATGCCATTAACAGTGAGCGCAGCACCGGGACGCTGAACCGGCTTGTATCACAGCCGATTTACAGAGATTCGATTATTATCGGAAAATTCATGGCTGGTACGGCTGTAATTGCTTCAATCGTTTATTCCATGGGAATCGCTCTGGGAGCAGTGGGAATTCTCTGTACGGGGCTGAAGCCGACGGTGGAGGAAGCACTCCGGATTCTGATTTTTCTGACATTTACAGTGGTTTATATTGCATTCTGGCTGGCCATGGCTATTCTGTTTTCCGTGATCTGCCGTCATTCTGCAACATCGGCACTGGCATCCATTGCGGTCTGGATTTTCTTTGCGCTTTTTATGAGCCTTGTGGCAAGTATTATTGCCAATGCAGTGTATCCGATCAATAATCAGTATCAGGCAATGTTTAATTCTCTGAATAACTATACGCTGGAGCTTGGTCTGAACCGGATTTCTCCGTATTATCTGTACAGTGAGGCAGTATCTACGATTATGAATCCGTCTGTACGCTCCGTAAATGTTGTGACGATGGATCAGCTGGTGGGTGCAGTCAGCAGTTACCTGAGCCTGGGGCAGAGTCTTCTTCTCGTATGGCCGCACCTGACGGGGCTGGTAGCGTTGATGCTGGTAGCATTCGGCGGATCATATGTAGGATTCATGCGCCAGGAAGTGCGTGCAAATTAAACTGCATGCCAGTGTGTTCAAGGCGAACGCAGTAAAGCTTGCTTTCAGATAAACGAATGAGACTGTCCTGCAGTACAGGGAGGAAAATCCTGTATTGCAGGGCTTTTTCGGTTGACAAAATAAGCGGCAATGATATAATTTTAATAAAACATATATTTCATATATAGGTTGTGGGGAAAAAGAGGTCGCTTATAGGACCGGAACAGAGTATCCGCTTTACAATGTACCGTTGACTGCAGGATAAAAATATTTACCGGAGGAATCAGAATGAGAATATCAACAAAAGGAAGATATGCGCTGCGGCTGATGCTGGATCTTGCCATCAATAATTCCGGAGATCCGATTCGTCTGAAGGATGTGGCAAAGCGGCAGGAGATATCAGAGAAATATCTGGAACAGATTATTTCCGTGCTGAATAAGGCGGGATACGTGCGGAGCGTACGTGGACCACAGGGCGGTTATACACTGCAGCGGCCGCCGAAGGAGTATACGGTTGGCATGATTCTGCGCCTGACAGAGGGCAGTCTGTCACCGGTGGAATGTGTGGATGCAGATACTTCCCAGTGCGACCGGGAAAATGACTGTGTGACAAGGCTGCTGTGGAAAAAACTGAATGACGCGATCAATGGTGTGGTGGATGGAATTACACTGGAAGATCTGATGGACTGGCAGGCTGCAAAGGCCGATGAATATGTGATATGAGAGTGACATATTTGAATCACAGCGGATTTCTGCTGGAATGGGAAAAGTGTTACTGGCTGTTTGATTATTACAGAGGAAAAATACCGGAACTGAAAAAAGAAAAACCTCTTTTTGTATTCTGCAGCCACAGTCACAGTGATCACTTTAATCCGGCGGTTTTTGAACTGGTCGGGCAACAGCGCAACGTTACGTACGTATTTTCCAATCAGTTGCGTGCTTCCTGCAAAAGAACAAAAAAGCAGACGGGGAAGGAGCTTCCGGAAGTGCTGTTTGTGTACAGCGATACGGATGTGGAGCTTTCAGACGGGGACGGAGGCCTGATCCGTATGCATGTTCTTCCGTCAACGGACTGTGGCTGTGCCTTTTTTCTGGAATATGGAGGAAGAACGGTGTACCATGCAGGAGATCTGCACTGGTGGATCTGGCCGGGAGAGCCGGAAGAAGATAATCGCAGAATGACGGGCAGTTACAGGAAGTATATGAGTTATCTGGAAAACAGAAAGATTGATCTTGCTTTTACACCGCTGGATCCGCGTCTGGAAGAATACTATGACAGAGGGATGAATTATCTTCTGGAAAAGGCACAGGTCGGGGACGTTTTTCCCATGCATTTCTGGGACGATTTCGCTGTGACGGAGCGATATCTGAATGAAAACCGCGTGCCGGAGTATACTGTATTTTACAGGATTACGGAAGATGGACAGTCTTTTGAACTGAGTGAATAATTAACAGGTTCAGTAAGGAGAACGACTATGAATTTCAAAATGATTCATGAGAATTATAATGTACTTGATCTGAAACGTTCCATGGACTTTTATGAGAAGGCTCTTGGATTGAAAGAGAAAAGAAGAAAGGAAGCATCTGACGGTTCTTTTATTCTTGTGTATATGGGAAATGAAACAACAGATTTTGAACTGGAGCTGACCTGGCTGCGGGATCGGACAGAACCGTATAATCTGGGAGATGGGGAATTTCATCTGGCATTTCGTACGGATGATTTTGACGCTGCTCACAGGCTTCATGAAGAGATGGGCTGCATCTGTTTTGAGAACAGTGCTATGGGGATTTATTTTATTCAGGATCCGGATGGCTACTGGCTGGAAATTCTGCCATCCAGGTAACCTGTACCTGACAGATGTAAAAGCGTGCCCTGCACTTGGTGCAGGGCACTGTTGTTCTTTACTCATCAAAAATGGATACAATTTCTCCGTCGAGAATCCGGTTCATATTTTTAACGGCACAGAAATTTCCGCACATGCTGCAGGTATCCTCTTTCTCCGGGCGTGAGGCAGCACGGTAACATTTTGCTTTTTCCGGATCGATGGCCAAGTTGAACATTTCGTCCCAGTCCAGCTTTTTACGGGCGTAACTCATCTGCTCATCCCATTTGGCGGCATCCGGAATACCTTTGGCAATGTCGGCAGCGTGTGCTGCAATACGTGCTGCGATAATGCCTTCCTTCACATCGTCCACGTCAGGCAGCCGCAGATGCTCTGCCGGCGTTACGTAGCAGAGGAAAGAAGCTCCGTTCATGGCAGCCACAGCTCCGCCGATAGCAGAAGTGATATGATCATAACCCGGCGCGATATCCGTCACAATAGGGCCGAGAACGTAGAAAGGTGCTCCGTGACACAGCGTTTTCTGAATTTCCATGTTGGCTGCAATCTGGTTGAGAGGCATATGTCCGGGACCTTCGATCATGACCTGGACATCTTTTTCCCAGGCACGTTTTGTCAGTTCTCCGAGGGTGATCAGTTCCTCAATCTGAGAAGCGTCTGTGGCATCTGCAATACAGCCGGGGCGGCATGCATCTCCAAGGCTGAGCGTAACATCGTATTCGCGGCAGATATCAAGGATTTCATCAAAGTGTTCGTAAAACGGGTTTTCCTGTCCGGTCATTTCCATCCATGCGAAAATAATGGAGCCGCCGCGGGAAACGATATTCATCAGCCGTTTGTTGCGTTTGAATTTGTGAGCCGTCTCTTTGTTAATGCCACAGTGGATCGTCATGAAATCCACACCGTCTTCTGCATGCATTTTTACAATGTCAAGCCATTCCTGAGATGTAATTTTGATCAGTGGTTTGTGGTAGTAGACAACAGCATCGTAAATCGGAACTGTTCCGATCATAGCCGGGCAATTTGCGGTCAGGTGACGGCGGAATTTTCTTGTATCACCGAAGGAACTGAGATCCATGATCGCTTCGGCACCCATGTCAACAGCACTTTTCACTTTCTGAAATTCCATATCAAGATCCTTCATATCTCTGGAAGTCCCGAGATTGACATTGATTTTCGTTTTCAGTGCAGAGCCAAGGCCGCTGGGGGAGATGGCCGTATGAACTTTGTTGCAGGGAATGATGACTTTTCCTTCTGCCATCAGAGCCATCAGCTTCGATACTTCTATGTTTTCTTTTTTGGCTACAATTTCCATTTCTTTTGTAACGATCCCTTTTCGGGCAGCATCCATCTGTGTTGTGTACATAAATATCTCCTTTCCTGTTTCAGGATGAATGATTCTGTTGCTGATATGGGAAAACGGTAGAAAACAGTGCGAAGATCTGCAGAACTGTTATAAGAAAACGGAGGATACCGGTAGGTATTCTCCGCCTATAGAACGATCTCTTATTCTTCCTACGGCGGCATTACCCACATCAGGTTTAAGGGTCGAAGTTGAAAACTTCCTCTCAGCCTGCCACACAGGCTCCCCTGAATTGAGTTCAGTGTATCATCCGGGAAGCTGTTTGTCAATTTCTTATTCATTCCACTTGACATCTTTCGTGAAAACCATCACAATATAAAGAACAGGCTGGAGGCATGGCTTACTTTCCTGAGCAGCGATGATCCGGATGATATTGTTTCTGTGGTAGAAGCGTATCCGGATTTCAGGGAACTTTATGAGAAAAGAACTGGAACAGAAGTTGAAATAATATGGCAAATCTGCTGTAAAGCGGACAGGAATTATCTGCTTTGCAGCAGATTTTCTGCAATGAAAAAAGGTTAGTCACAATAAGTGTGATATTGGAGGAAGAGTAAAATGGAGTTTATACAGGCAGCACCTGAAAATCTGGAGGAAATCTGCAGAATTACGGAAGAGGCAAAAGCACAGCTGAAACGGCTGGGGCTGGATCAGTGGCAAAAAGGGTATCCGTCTGCAGACGTATGGGAGAATGATATCGCAAACGGGGCAGCGTGGCTGGCGAAGGAAAATGGAAAGGTGCTTGGTGCATTTGCTTTTCAGAAGACACCGGATGTTTCTTACGGGCAGATTGAAGGCAAATGGCTGACGGACGGACCGTATGCGTCCATGCACCGGGTCTGTGTATCGGATGAAAGCAAAGGAAAGGGAGTGGCAGGCAGGATGTTCGGCCACGGTTTTTCCATGGCAAAGCAGCAGGGATTCTGTTCAGTGCGCATCGATACACATCCGGGAAATATTCCCATGCAGCATGCATTGAAGAAGGCGGGATTCGTATTCTGCGGAACCATATACTTAAAAGGCGGATGTGAAGACGGAAACGCGAGAATCGCATTCGAGCGGATTCTGGATGACATGGAATCAGGAAGAAAGCAATGATTGAAGTAGAAATCAAGCTCCCCATTGAGAGCAGAGAACAGACAGAAAAGAAACTGAGTCAGCTCGGATTTGAAAAAGGAAATCTGGTAGAGGAATCAGATTCCTATTTTAACAGCCCATTTCACGATTTTCGGGAGACGGATGAGGCACTGCGGATTCGCAGAAGTACTGATCATACAAATGAAAAGTCTCTGTCAGTGATCACGTATAAAGGCCCTAAGATAGATGCGGTTTCTATGACAAGATGCGAGCTGGAGACGGAAGTTTCCGATCCGGCAATCTGCGGAGAGATTTTCCGGTCTCTTGGTTTTTTTCCGGTTCAGCCCGTAAATAAAAAGCGTCGGTATTATCACAGTGGCGAGGTGACTGCCTGTGTGGATCAGGTGGAAGGGCTGGGAGATTTTCTGGAGCTGGAAATACTCGTTCCGACAGAGAATGACAGGATAAATGCGCTTAAACAGATGGAAAAAACGCTGGAAGAGCTGGGGCATCATATGACGGAGACGACGCGGATTTCTTATCTGTCCATGCTGCAG
>JAXEBU010000159.1:0-9467 GCA_034093895.1 Candidatus Choladocola sp.
TTCGCAGGCAGCTGCAATACTACATTTTTGATATTGATGGAACCATTTTCATTTCTCATGTGATTGATCCTTTACTCTTTATTTAGCATTACCATTGCTTTTCTTCCTATCGAAACGGCATTTTCTCCTGCACTTTTGCACCGGCAAACTTGATACAGTCTGTAAAAAGCTCTGTCGTATATACCTTTTTGCCAGTCGCCTTTTATCGTAACTGCCGGTTACGATTTCTCCTTCCACCATCACCTTTTTCCCCTGCACCAATACGAAAATGAAAAGTTACATGAATTTATAATGCAATATATGAAGTGCCCTGGAAAGGAAAAACCCTTGAAAATACTGGATTTTCAAGGGTTTAAAAGTTCTTATTTAAGATTTGCGAAATCGGGATTACATTTCCACACGACTGTTGCTAACCTCATCTTCGCCTTTCAGGCTCGATTCGCCAAGCAACGCTGTGTAGCTTCCAACATACAGTTTTTCCGCGTCCTTTGGACTTGAAAAACTTAGTTTCCAGCCATCTGCTTTGCAACTTCTGCTGCAAAATCTTCTTCCTTCTTCTCGATTCCTTCGCCGGTCTCGAAACGAACGAAGCCTTTGATTGTGATGTTTGCTCCGTTTGCCTTTGCAACCTCAGCGATATACTGGGAAACAGCCTGTTTTCCGTCTTCAGCCTTTACGTATACCTGGTCAAGCAGACAGATCTCTTTCAGCTCTTTGTTGATACGACCATTGATCATACCCTGGATTACCTTTTCCGGTTTCTGAGATTCCTTCGGGTCGTTCATGATCTGAGCCATCAGGATCTCTTTCTCATGTGCGATATACTCTTCGCTGATTTCGCTTCTGTTGGTGTACAGCGGCTTCAGAGCTGCTACCTGCATAGCTACGTTCTTTGCCATTTCTTTTACAGCATCATTTACAACATCTGTAACAACATCAACAAGAACGCCGATCTTTCCGCCCATATGGGTATAAGAAGCTACAAAACCTGCATCCTCTTTTACCTGAGCAAAACGACGGATCTTCATGTTCTCACCGATTACTGCGATCTGTCCTGCCAGAGCCTCATTTACTGTCTTTGTTGTATCAAATTTCCACGGTTCAGCCAGGAAAGCATCGATATCAGCTGCTGCTGTATCCATTGCCTGATCTGCAACCTGTGCAACGTATGCCTGGAATTTCTCATTCTTTGCAACGAAGTCTGTCTCAGAGTTTACTTCTACTGCAACTGCTTTCTTGCCGTCTTCCGATACTTTCACCATAGCAAGACCTTCTGCTGCGATTCTTCCGGACTTCTTCTGAGCTGTAGCAAGTCCTTTTTCTCTCAGCCATTCAACGGCCTTGTCCATATCTCCTTCAGTTGCTGTCAGGGCCTTTTTGCAGTCCATCATTCCAGCGCCTGTCATTTCTCTTAACTCTTTTACCATTCCTGCTGTAATAGCCATCTCTTTTTCCTCCTGGGATCTGTATCTTGTATCTTGGATTATTCAGCGATCGCCTCTACCGGTGCCTCTTCGAAAGCTTCTTCAACGCCTTCAACAGCTTCTTCTGCACCCTGCTTTGCTTCGATTACTGCATCTGCCATCTTGGAAACAATCAGTTTTACTGCACGGATTGCATCGTCATTACCCGGGATCACGTAATCCAGCTCTTCCGGATCACAGTTTGTATCGCAGATACCGATCAGGGTAATGCCAAGTGTATGTGCTTCCTGTACGCAGATTCTTTCTTTCTTCGGGTCAACTACAAAAATAGCATCCGGAATCTTCTTCATATCCTTGATTCCGCCGAGGTTCTTCTGAAGCTTCTCATGCTCTTTCTTCAGAGCAATAACTTCTTTCTTCGGCAGTACATCGAATGTTCCGTCTTCCTGCATTGTCTCGATATCTTTCAGACGTTTGATTCTGCTCTGGATGGTCTTGAAGTTGGTCAGCATACCGCCCAGCCATCTCTCGTTTACATAGTACATTCCGCATCTCTCAGCTTCAGTCTGTACTGCATCCTGTGCCTGTTTCTTTGTACCAACGAAGAGGATTGTGCCACCCTCTGCAGCGATATCTGCAACTGCCTTGCATGCCTCATCTACTTTTCCAACGGATTTCTGAAGGTCAATGATATAGATTCCGTTTCTCTCTGTGTAGATGTACTCTGCCATTTTCGGGTTCCATCTTCTTGTCTGGTGTCCAAAATGAACGCCTGCTTCCAGTAACTGCTTCATTGAAATTACACTCATGATTTTTCTCCTTTTTGGTTATTTCTTCCGTATGTCTCACGCTTCCGGAGAGACCAGCCATATCACCTGCCGACAGCCAGCGCTGCCGTATACTACAGATCACCGGCACCATCTCCAGAATCCACATACGTGTTTATTTGGCAACTGTTGTATTATAACATAAGGACCTGCCTTCAGGCAAGTCCTTTTTATTGAAAATATTACTGTTTCACCGTCCCCAGAATGCCGACCGGCAGAACTATTCTCTTCGCAGTGCATCGATGGGATTCAGATTGGCTGCCTTCACAGAAGGAAGCAGACCGAATATGATACCGATCAGCATGGAAAACAGCACTGCAATAACAGATGCCGGAATGCTGATGGATACAGCCACACCGGATACCCGGTTGATTACCTGGGCCATACCGATGCCGGCTGCCACGCCGATCATACCGCCAATACTGGTCAGAACAGATGCCTCCGTCAGAAACTGGCCGAGGATCGTCCCTTTTCTGGCCCCGATCGCTTTCTTCAGACCGATTTCACTCGTTCGTTCCGTTACAGATACCAGCATAATATTCATTACGCCGATTCCTCCCACCAGAAGTGAAATGCTGGCGATCCAGATCAGCTGATTGTTCGTCGCGGAACTGAGATCCTGCAGATTCTGTGCCTGCTCCAGCAGATTGTCCGCTTTGTATTTGACTTCCGTCTGGGAAGATGAAATTGTAGCATTGAGAATCTCCGCCGTCTTCTGTCCGGCAGCCTCCATGTCATCTGTACTTTTAGCCTTAACAATTACATTCTCCGGTTCGTCATAACAGTAAACGATTGGCCAGGATGATTTCGGCATGTAAATATAGCCGGAGGAATCATCCATGTAGTTGTAGTAATCTGTGATGGATGAGATAGAGGGCTCAAATTTCTTCGCTTTCGTCGCCACACCAATGACGGTAAACGGTACCTTGTTAATCTCAATCGTTTTTCCCACAGGATTCTGATTCTGGAAAAGGTTATCCGCTGCCGTCTGATCGATCACCAGAACCTTCCGGAATTTCAGATAATCTTCCTCCATGAAATTTCTGCCTGTGCGGATTACGTAACCTGTCGTATCAAAATAATTACTGTCCACACCGCGTACACCGACATCCGACAACAGATTGTTCTGATAATAAACACCGTCCGAATTCTGACGCTCATTATAGCACGTCACATTCTCAACAGAGTCAAGATCTCTGATCTGCTCCATGACTTCATCACTCACTTCCCGGATTCCGAAAGGAATATCGGAAGATGACATAATCGAGTACTCCCACTGATTCTGCTTCAGAACAATTTCTACCGTATTGTTTCCGGAACCGATCAGATTATTTTTTATTTCTTCATTCGTTCCCTTAATTGTAGATACAATGGCAATAATAGATGCAATACCAATAATGATTCCAAGCATGGTGAGAAATGATCGCATTTTGTGTGACCAGATTCCCTGGAACGACAGTCTTATGTTTTCAAGCAACCTTCACACCTCCTGCTACATATAAGAACTCTCAAGCATATCCACTTCTTTCGTATCGGCACCTTCTTTTACATCATTTCCGTACGGAAAAGCAATCTTGTCATCGAAATCGAGTCCGGACAGCACTTCAATAACGTAACCGTAATACGTCTTTCCGGTTGTGACGTACTGTTTTGTCAGCTTTCCGTCATCTCCCTGTTTATATACGTATGACTTACCGTCATTTCCCGTTCTGACGAAATACTTTTCAAGACAGATCATATCATCCATACTTACCATTGTTGCCGAAAGCTGCAGCTCCGCTTCTCCCTCTTCGATTCCGTCCGGGTCATCAATTAGCGCGTAGAACGGATAGTAGGAGGAATTCGTATTCTCTGTACCGAAGCTCATGCTTGCACCATCCGGATCAGGATATTCGGAAATTTCTTTAATCACAGCTGTGAAACTGATTCCCGTGTCTGTCATGATACCGGAAATAGTATCTCCGACACTGATTTTTTCCAATGAAAGCTCATTCATGGCACCCTTTGCATACAGGCCGGTCTCATTTACAATCTTTACAAAATAATCGTATTCCGAGCTGCCGTCCTCCGTTCCGATGCTGGCAACTGTTCCTTCCATCGTACTCTTAACAACCTTGCCGTCCACGATTCTCTGTTTCTGATCCACCAGAAGCTCTTCTTCCCGGATATTCAGTTTACAGTCTTTGATTTCCCGCTCCTTCTGTTTGATCATTTCGCTCAGTTCACTGGCGGTATATCCTTCCCCACTGTCGCCGAAATCTCCGAAATCACTGTCACCGAAGCCTCCGAAATCCGTCTGCGGTTCCGTCTCCTGCTCCCAGAGTCCGTACTGCTGCAGCAATGCAATCAGTCTTTCCCTGTTCCAGACAAGGAGTTTTTCTGCATCGGACAGGCCATTGTATTTTTCACGGACTGTTTCCAGCTGCCGGATCAGCTCCGCTTCTTCCATTCTGTCATCCAGCTCCTGAATCAGCAGACATACTTCATACGCTTTCAGAATTCCCGAAAGGGATACAAAAGATGTTTCATCCGCACCTCCTGTGATCTGTTCTGTCATCCACTGATCTTCCAGAAGCTTCTGCCATTCGTCTCCCAGTGTATTGTAAGCTTCAGAGGCCGTCTCCCGGGAGGACCGGTCCGCCTTTTTTTCCTGCAGCTCTTTCAGACAGTTTTCAATCACTGTTTTCACCCAGGAGAAGCAGATTTTCTGATAAGCCCCTTCCAGTTCTTCGGCTGTACAGACCGATGTCCCGTCACCAAGGAACTGAATTACTTCCTGACTCAGTCTGTAATCCTGCATTTTTGACGGTTCGCCATCCAGGAATTCTGCCTGAAGCCGGGAAAGATATTCCTGGTAAATATCAATTGCTGCAATCAGATCCTGCAGAAAAGCTTCCTCATCTTCAGAATGGTCAAGATCAACCGACTCAGCCGCCGTCAGAACGGTTCTGATGAGCACTGCCATATCGATTTCCGGTTCCTTTCCGCTCTCCGGTTCTGTCTCACTCTCCGGTTCTGTCTCACTCTCCGACTCTGTCTCGCTTTCCGATTCTGTCTCCTTCGTTTTTTCTGCCGCTTCCTTCAATGCCTTCAACCGGTCCACATTCCGAACCGTTTTCTGCATGGGAGTACTGAGATTTTCGTATTCTTTTTCAATATCAGCAACCTTCGCGGAAAGATCCGGATCATCTGTATTCGTCTCTTCAATCATCATCTCCAGACACCTTACCTGATACTGATCCATCTTGGTGCTGTATTCCCGAAGCTTTGCAGTTTCCTCTTCTCCAAGCTGCGCAACAACAGAATCTTTTAAAACAAACTCCCGGACAATCGTTGTATTTCCGTCATTGTCCTGTTCTGTCGTTGTCTTTTCCTCGGCAAAATTCTTCCGGTAATACGTCACAGCCTCTGCCACAGCCTCTGAAACATCTTCCGATTTCAGGGATTCTCCATGCTCTTTGAAGAGCAGATCGATGGCTTCCATTAAATTCTCATACACTGCAACAGATGCTTCCAGAGAGGAATCTGATACATCCGAAGCACTGTTCAGCTCCGAACCGTCAACAGATTCAATGCTCTCAACCTTCAGTTCATCCGAAACCTCACTATCATCCCCGGTGGAGGATCCACCGTCCTCAGAATCTCCTGCGGAATCACCGTTTTCCGAAGCAGGGACAGCCGTTTCGCTTTCTTCCTTTTCCTCCGCCGGAGCAGAAGATTCATCCAGGACAATATCACCCTCCTCCGCCGAAGCAGTGAGGGAAAATTCGCTGTTCTCCAGCGATGCCGTGGCTGTCGTGTTTTTCAGCTTGTCCAGATCCTTCTCCAGCTTTGTCATCGTCAGTTCTTCTGCCTGAAGATTCAGCTGTTCCATTTCCAGTTCCAGCTCCTGCAGTGTCATATCATAAGAAAAGAGAGGTGTTCCCTCTTTTACGGCATCTCCTTCTTTTACGTAAATCTTATCAACCTGATACTCTTCGTTCAGTGCTACCGTCTGGGCCACATCTGCTGTGACAGTTCCGTATATCGAATCCGTCTGCCCCCAGAAACCGGAATTAACATTCGAAACGGGAACCACCTCCACAGGAGAGCTCTTCCCCTGCATGGCATAGTAGGCACCGTATCCGACACCTGCCACAAGCGATACGGAAACTACGATACTGATTGCCGCTGTCTTCAGTTTCATCATTCCACCTCCCTGTGTTCCGAAAGCTCGCCATCAAAAATATCCACAATACGCTTTGCATGCCCGGCGATATTTCTGTCGTGGGTAATCATAATCACAGTTACTCCTTCATCATTCAGCTGCTGAAACAGCTCCATAACCTGTTTGCTCGATTTGGAATCAAGTGCACCGGTTGGCTCATCTGCAAGCAGCACATCAGGATTATTCACCATTGCTCTTGCGATAGCTACTCTCTGCTTCTGACCTCCGGACAACTGTGTGGGATTAAAATACATACGGTCTTCAAGGCCTACCTTTATCAGGGCCTCTTTGGCCCGCTCTCTGCGTATCCTTTTCCGCACTCCCGCATATACCAGCGGAAGAGCCACATTATCCAGCGCAGTCATTCTCGGCAGCAGCTGGAAATTCTGAAAGACAAATCCGACACTGTGCAGCCTCAGTTTTGCCAGTTCCCGATCGTTCAGTGCCAGGACGTTCTGGTCAGCCAGCTCATACGCTCCCGCCGTCGGCCGGTCCAGACATCCGATAATATTCATCAGTGTCGATTTTCCGGAACCGGAGGGTCCCATAATCGCCACATACTCTCCTTCTTCCACATTCAGGCAGATATCCTTCAGTACAGGAACTGTCATTTTTCCCTGAATATAGTCTTTATATATATGATCAAGTTTCAGGATCACAAAATAACCTCCCCTGTATCAATTCTCCTCATCCAGGTCATAGACATCGTCCTCAAAAAAATCCGCGTCATCTATCTCTTCCTGTGCAAATCCATCCGCGCCCCCGGGAGCATCAATTACATTCTCCTCCCCGAAATCATAAATGTCTGCACCGAGGTCTTCATTTTCCTCTTCATACGGAAGGGAATCCTCATAATCCATATCATAATCAAAGCCATCCTCAGAGAATCCATCATCCTGCAGCGTACTGTAGTCGTTATAGACAACCGGCATTCCTTCCGCAATTGTATCCGTGGGGAGTGCTATATAGTCATCTGCTTCGAGGCCTGAAGTAATCTCATACTCCATCAGATCCGGATCATATTCTCCCAGCGTTACTTCATGCTTTTCGATCAGATTTGATTTGTCTGCCATCCATACATACGCCTGGTCACCCTCCCGGACAATATAGTACTCTTCCAGCCAGATCCCGGACTTCTGTTCATCCTGCCCTCTGTCCTCTTCCATATATACGTGCTGTCCCAGAATCAGTCCTTCTGAGTTCTCCAGTTCCACATAAAATGCATAGCTGGAAGAATCCGCTGAGCTGCCCATACTGTAATAATTCGTACTGTCCGAATTCTCCTCCGGACTGTCTGTCTTAATCTCCGAAATCATCCCTTTCCATGTCTGGCTGCTGTCCACTCTGGAGTAGACAATCATGGGCATTCCCTCATAAATCAGATCCTTGTTCTGTTCATTCACCGTTCCCTTTACCCGATAATCACCGGCGGCAAGAATCGTAATATAGGCTGAATCACTGCCGGAGGAATAAGAATAGGAATCTGACTTGTTCTGATCAGAAATCTTCTGTACCACACCTGCCATCTCCGCCGTTACAACAGAATCGGCAATAGACTCCTTCAGCTGTGATATCTCCAGCTCTTTCGTTTTGATCTCATATTCTGATTTCTTGATGGAATTCTGTGCCGTCAGAATACTCGTTGTATAGGTAAGCTGTTCATCTGCACCGGCTTTTGCCTTTTCTTTTTCATACTGTTTGATTTCTTCTTCCGCAACCTCAATTTCACCTTCCGACCGCTCAATTTCTATCTCGGCCTGCGCAAGTTTATCCTCATCATCCTGTGTGTCGTAAGCAAAAAGCTTCTGCCCTTCCTCTACTTCATCGCCCTCTTTTACGTAGCATTCTTTCACCTTACGGTCCGACTCAAGCTTTACCTCCAGGGTAGCCTGAGGCTCGATCTCGCCGCCGTACCGGTCAATCAGTCCCGTTCCGCTTCCATATCCCGTAATCATCGATACGGTATCCACGTAAACCGCATTCTCACTCGTGGAAGAAACACGTTCCGCCGTATCGTCCGTATTTTCAAAAAAGTGGTGATATACGCCGTAGCCTCCCGCTCCCAGAATTCCGAGGATCACAACGGCAATCAAAGCTTTTTTCATTCTGATACTTCCCTTCAAGACAAAATAATTTACGTAAACAATATACCACATCTTTCTCTAAAAAAAAGAGAGATTTTCTTAATACTTCCCAAATACACTGTTTTTTCACAAATACAAAACAACCGAAATGATATACAGAAAAAGAAAACCGCAGCGCTTCCGGTGCTCTTTCACACCTGTATACGCTGCAGTTATTCATATCATACTCTTTTTTCAGTTATATCCGTCTCTGCGGACCGGTCTTCTCCGGTCAGATCAGAGGATATTTCTCTGTCAGTGACTTCACGAGAGCTCTCGCTTTTTCCACACAGTTTTCTTCGTCTTTTACAACGGCTGCAATTGCCTCTGCAATAATATCCATATCCGCCTCATTCATGCCGCGGGATGTGACTGCCGGCGTACCGAGACGAACACCGCTTGTCACAAACGCTGACTGAGGATCGTTCGGAATCGTGTTTTTATTGCATGTAATATTGACATTATCCAGCAGATGCTCCACTTCTTTTCCCGTTCTGCCGACACTGGTGAGATCTACCAGCATCAGATGATTATCCGTACCTCCTGATACGATTCTGATCCCGCGGTTCATCAGACCACTGCAGAGTGCTTTTGCGTTTTTTACAACATTTGTCTGATACTCCCTGTAGGCGGGCTGCAGCGCTTCTTTGAAGCAGACTGCCTTTGCCGCGATTACATGCATCAGCGGTCCTCCCTGTGTTCCCGGGAAAATTGCCTTATTGAAGTTTGCCTCTTTTGCAAATTCGGCACTGGAGAGAATCAGGCCGCCCCGCGGTCCGCGAAGTGTCTTATGTGTCGTAGTCGTCGTTACGTGTGCGTACGGAATCGGGCTCGGATGCACTCCTGCTGCCACAAGACCTGCAATGTGTGCCATATCGACCATCAG
>JAXEBU010000160.1:0-5866 GCA_034093895.1 Candidatus Choladocola sp.
GATCGATATCCGGCTCTTTATTTCCCTTAAATCCAAGGAAGGTTTCAAAAGGAATATCAAAGCCTTCTTTTTTCAGCTTCGTACCGCACTTCGGACAGTCTTTGTCCGGCATATCACATCCGGCCATTCCTGAGAATTTCCGTACTTCCTCCGAATCGAAATCACTGTAATGACAGTTCGGGCAGTAATAATGCGGGCTGAGAGGATTTACTTCCGTAATACCTGACATAGTGGCAACAAAAGAGGAGCCCACTGATCCACGGGATCCCACCAGATAGCCGTCTGCATTCGACTTCCATACCAGCTTCTGTGCAATGATATACATAACGGCAAATCCATTGGAAATAATGGAATTCAGTTCCCGCTCAAGCCGCTCCGATACAACCTCCGGAAGCGGATCTCCGTATATTTCATGCGCCTTTTCGTAACAGAGATTTCTAAGAATCTGATCGGAATTCTCAATTACCGGAGGGCACTTGTCCGGTCTTACAGGCGATATCTTTTCACACATATTGGCAATCTTTACTGTGTTGTCAATCACCACCTCGTGGGCTTTTTCTTCTCCCAGATACGCAAATTCCTTCAGCATTTCTTCCGTGGTACGAAGGTACAGCGGCGCCTGTTCATCTGCATCTTTAAAGCCTTTACTGGCCATGATGATGCGCCGGTACACTTCATCCTGAGGGTCAAGAAAATGGACATCGCACGTAGCAACAACCGGTTTATTATACCGCTCTCCCAGTTCAACAATCTTTTTGTTCAGTTCAATCAGATCATCCACCGTCTTCCGGTCCTCATGGGTTTCCTTCGTCATGAACATATTGTTGCCGAGAGGCTGAATTTCCAGATAATCATAGAAATTCACGAGACGGGCAATCTCCTGCTCTGGCTGTCCCCGCAGAAGCGCCTGATACAGTTCCCCCGCTTCACAGGCAGATCCGAGAATCAGTCCCTCTCTGTATTTCTGCAGCACACTCTTTGGCACTCTCGGCCTTCTGTTGTAATACTGCAGATGTGACCAGGATACGAGACGATACAGATTGACACGTCCCACATCGTTTTTCGCCAGGAGGATTGCATGGTACGTGGGCAGCTTTTTAATCTGATTCGTTGAAGCTTTCCCAAGGTTATTCAGCTCCTCCAGCGTAAAAATCTCCTGTTTCTTCAGCATACCGAGAAATTTCAGGAAAATTTCTGCCGTACAGGCAGCATCATCTACGGCACGGTGATGGTTTTCCAGAGAAACACCGAGGGCCTTTGCCACCGTATCCAGCTTGAAACGGTTCAGGGATGGCAGCAGAACTCTCGCCATGGCTACCGTGTCCACCACCGTCGTTTCACAGGGAAGGCCCTGTCGTTTACAGTTTTCCTCAATAAAACTCATATCAAAAGAAGCATTGTGTGCAACCATCACACAGTTCTCGCAGAATGACATAAATTCCGGCAGAACTTTCTCGATCACCGGCGCATCAAGCACCATGTTGTCGCTGATCCCGGTCAGCTCCTCAATCCGGAACGGAATGGGAACCTCGGGATTCACGAAAGTACTGAACCTGTCTGTGATTTTTCCCCCTTCAACCTTGACTGCTCCGATTTCGATAATCCTGTTCTGTTCCGGAGAAAATCCCGTGGTCTCAAGGTCAAAAACCACATACGTTTCATCCAGTGTCTGACCTTTCGTATTTACTGCAATCTCCTTCAGGTCATCCACAAGGTACGCTTCCATCCCATAAATAATCTTAAAATCATCCTCTCTGGAAATGGCATGATTGGCATCGGGGAACGACTGCACTGCTCCGTGATCCGTGATTGCAATGGCAGGATGTCCCCAGCTTTTGGCCCGGGCAATAATCTCTTTCACGTCTGAAACTCCGTCCATATCGCTCATCTTCGTATGGCAATGAAGCTCCACACGTTTTTCTGCATACGTGTCTACCCGCTTTTCGCGGAAATCGCCGATTTTACGGATTCCGTTGATGTTTCCGATGGTCAGCTGACTGTCAAAATTGTCGATACTTGTCACACCGGAGATCATCAGAAAGGCACCCGTTTTGATTTCTGCAGAGAGCGGTTCTGCCAGATCACTCCGCAGAAACAGCTTGATTCCGATCGAATCTGTAAAATCTGTCAGATTGAATATAAACAGTGTCTTATCATTGCGCAGCTCCCGCATTTCCACAGAGAGTACCTGACCGCGGACGATCACTCTTCCGATTTCACCGGTAATTGATTCAATTGCAGTTACCTCACCGTCAAAGTCACGACCGTAAATAACATCCGGATTATCGGAACGCTTTCCGCCGCCGAATCGATCTCCGCTCTGATAAAAGCTTTTTTTCTTCGAAAGCTCTTTTGCGCCTCCCTGCTGTTGGGGTTGCTTTTTGCCGGAGGATGATGTTTTTTTCTGTCCTGCCGCTTTCTGGTCTGCAGCAGCCTCTGCAGATGCTTTTGCCTCATCTTCCAGAGCAGCTGTGTAATTTCTGGAAATGGCAGCAACCTCCTGCTCAAGCTCACGCTCCTGCAGTTCCCGTTTTCTGTTTGATCCGGGTTCCACCCGCACAGTACTCACATGAAAATCCATCCCGCACCGCTCACAGAAAATCTTCTCCAGAATTTCCAGAAGTTCCTTTTCCTTACCGTCCGCAATCACCGAGTCCGGAATCTTCAGGCAGAGTGTGTCTTCTCCGGTAAACTCCTTCCCGGCTCCGCATAAAAGACTGTACAGCAGTGCATTGTAGTTTTTCAGTTCCAGCAGAATGCTGTCCTCATAGACTGACATCAGCTTGCGCGGTGTATACTGTTTCGACAGATGGAATTTTTCAATTATTTTTACTGTCATCCGGACATCAGAAAAGAGCTGGTCTTTGATGGCCTGCTCTATTTCCAAAATATGTTTCTTATAAATCAGTTTTTCACTTTCCAGATAAACCCGCATGAAATCCCGTTCCCGGTTCAGTGTCACACGGGCCACCTGTACATATTCCAGCAGTCCCTGCAGAGAATCATCAAGATCCAGTGTGGGAAATACCTCAGAAAAGGCTTTCTGCATGAATACACACTCCTTTATTTTTCCCAGTTCAGCAGCTCCTGCCGCAGTGTTTCAAGCAGCTCTCTTTCCGGAACCTTGCGGATGATCTCACCCTTTTTTATCAGAAGTCCTTCTCCGATTCCGCCTGCAATTCCGATGTCTGCCTCCTTTGCCTCTCCCGGTCCGTTGACTACACAGCCCATGACGGCCACCTTCAGATCAAGCGGAATATCCTCCACCATGGCCTCCACCTGATTTGCCAGACCAATGAGATCAATTTTCGTTCTGCCGCAGGTAGGACAGGATACGACCTCAATGCCGCCCTTCCGAAGACCGAGTGTCCGCAGAATCAACTTTGCTGATTTCACTTCTTCTCTGGGATCTCCTGTAAGAGAAACGCGGATCGTATCACCGATACCCTGTGAAAGAATCATGCCCAGTCCCACAGCAGATTTGATATTGCCGGAGAGAAGCGTCCCTGCTTCCGTAATCCCCACATGGAGGGGATGATCTGTCTTCTCTACCAGAAGGCGGTGAGCTTCCGCACACAGCATTACATCGGATGATTTGATACTGATGACCAGATTGTCATATCCCATATCTTCAATCACAGCCGTCTGCCGCAGCGCACTCTCCACAATTCCTGCAGCCGTAACACCGTGATCACGTTCCACAATCTCTTTCTCAAGAGATCCTCCGTTTACACCCACACGGATGGGAATATTCCGCTCCCGCGCCGCATCCACTACGGCACGGACACGATCCGTACTGCCGATATTGCCGGGATTGATGCGGATTTTATCCACGCCACTTTCGATGGCTGCAACGGCCAGTTTATAGTCAAAGTGAATATCTGCCACGAGAGGAATGGAAATCTGCTTTTTTATCTCCGCCATCGCCTGCGCTGCCTCCATGGTCGGAACAGCACAGCGGATAATATCGCAGCCTGCCGCTTCCAGACTGTGAATCTGCGCTACAGTTGCTTCCACATCCTCCGTCTTTGTATTTGTCATGGACTGAATCAGAATCGGATTCCCTCCTCCTATGACCCTGTCCCCGATTTTTACCACTTTCGTATGATCTCGAAACATATCTTCTTCCTCCAATACAGCAAACTCTACTCTTCCATATGCTCCAGCGGAATGAATACTCTGCTCTGGGATGGTTCCGGCTCCGGTTTAACTGCATCCATCGCTTCCTGACAGAAGGTATCCTGAGCGCAGATGAGCACTTTTCCTCTCCGGTCAATCTTTTCATAACTGCCGTCGGGCTGCAGAACGTGTGCTTTCATGTTATCATCCAGCTGAACCTGAAGGATATGGCGCACTCTCTCCTGAATCTCCGGATCTTCCACCGGGAACAGGATTTCCACACGTTTGTCAAGATTTCGCGGCATCCAGTCGGCACTGGCCATATAAAATTCTTCGTTTCCGCCGTTGCGGAAATAGAAAATACGCGCATGCTCCAGGAAATTTCCGACGATGGAACGCACTCTGATATTTTCGCTGATTTTCGGAATACCTGTCTTCAGACAACAGATTCCGCGGACAATCAGATCAATCTCCACACCGGCTGCAGAAGCTTCATACAGAGCGGCAATGATCTCTTTATCACAGAGTGAATTCATTTTTGCCACAATGCGAGCCGGTTCTCCTTCTCTGGCATACCGTGTCTCCCTCTGAATCAGCTGCATGAATCCTTCCCGCATCCAGATCGGAGCCAGTACAAGACGGTTCCAGTGTTTCGGCTCTGAATAACCCGAGAGCATATTGAACACTGCCGTTGCATCTTCACCTATGGGCTCGGAGCAGGTCAGAATACCACAGTCTGTATACAGCTTTGCTGTAGAATCATTGTAGTTTCCTGTGCCGAGATGGACGTAACGGCGGATACCGTCTTCTTCCCGGCGCACCACCAGCGTGATCTTGCTGTGCGTTTTCAGACCGTGGAGACCGTATATTACGTGACAGCCTGCCTTCTCCAGCATCTTTGCCCAGATGATATTGTTTTCCTCATCAAATCTTGCCTTCAGTTCCACGAGAACCGATACCTGTTTTCCGTTTTCCGCCGCCTGCGCCAGAGCAGCCACAATGGGGGAATTTCCGCTGACACGGTACAGTGTCTGTTTGATAGCCAGAACATCGGGATCCGCTGCAGCCTGTTTTACAAACTGTACCACCGGTTCAAAGGTCATGTACGGATGGTGAAGCAGAATATCTCCGTGACGGATCTGCGTGAAAATATCCTCGTCATCGTTCATTCCCGGTACCGGCTGCGGCCGGTATGGCTTTGCGCGGTACTCATCCATTCCCTCTGTCCCGTACAGCTTCATCAGAAACGTCAGATCCAGAGGCCCGCTGATTTTATAAATATCCTCGTCTTTCACATTAAATTCTGATTTGAGAATCTTCAGAAGCTTCGGCTCCATCTTATCCTCAATTTCAAGACGGATCACTTCGCCCCACTGTCTCTTTTTCAGCTGCTTCTGAATCTCTTTCAGAAGATCTGCCGCCTCGTCTTCATCAATTGTCAGGTCGGCATTTCGCATAATCCGGTACGGATGTGCACACACCACATCATAGTTCAGAAACAGTTTATCGATGTTTCGTTCAATCACTTCCTCCAGAAGAATCACACTTTTATGGCCTTCTGCATCATCCGGAAGAGGAATGATTCTCGGAAGCACAGAGGGAACCTGCACGGTTGCAAATTCCACCTTCCCTTTCTCTCCTTTTTTCGAAATAAGAGCTCCGATATTCAGCGTCTTATTCCGGATCAGCGGGAACGGTCTGGAAGAATCCATGGCCATCGGTGTAAGCACCGGATAGACATTCTCCT
>JAXEBU010000161.1:0-9106 GCA_034093895.1 Candidatus Choladocola sp.
GTATTAAATTGATCGGATAATCTTCCACGCTTCCGTCAGCCGCTCCAATCTCCACGCGGCGTTCGCGACCTCCTTTTTTGCCCGCTCCCCATCAGCTTCTTCTGCCGCTGCGTAGCAGACAGCAGCCATATGCTCACAGTACCTTCCGCTCTTTGATACCGGGCAGGAACATTTCATATGGGGAGAATCCGAATTAATCATGCTGATTTCCACCTTATACCGGAATCTTCCCAGCACTGCAGCCGTATATCCCTTATCTGTTTTTTTCAGATCTGCTACTTTATGATTTTCATACAGGTTCTTTCCCCGTTCCGTCACTTCTTTACTGAACCTGCTCACCCATTCGTTCATCTGTTTTCTCCACTCTGTTTTTTCTGCTGCAATCAATGGTGCCCTCTGCATACTATGTCACAGACGCAGGCCCTTGATGTCTTTTACTCTGGAAAGGATGATGCTGCAGCAGCAGTTCACAACTCCCGGCAGCTGATCGATCACCTCATGGATCAATCGCTCCATTTCCTCACTCCCGGATGCCACCGCGTGTGCATGAATCTTATTGTTTCCCGTCACACGGTATACCTGCGTAATGATTTCATTCTCATCCAGAATCCGGATTACCTCTGCCAGAGTATCCGGCATCGTTTCAATCTCAAAATAACAGGAGACCGCACCGCTGATCTTCTGAGGATTAATAATTGTCGTATATCCTTCAATAATTTTCCGCTCTTCCAGCGACCGGATCCTCGTCTTTACCGCCACCCGCGATATTCCGATCCGCTCCCCGATCTCCGAGTAGGACATCCTTGCATTTTCAATCAGAAGCTGTACAATTTTCTGATCCAGCTGATCCAATCCATCAAGAAACATATTTTTGTTCCGCTCCTTCCGCAGCTTCGTCTGTGACTGAATGGGCGTTCCGCCCATTCCTCGTCCGGCAGGTATCGCCCTTTGCAAATTAATTTGCGCGGGCTGCCTCTTCCTTCTGACATACACGTCACAGACCGCCTGCTCTCGCAGGCTTCTCGCTGCCTTCCGCAGCTTCGTCTGTGACTGAATGGGCGTTCCGCCCATTCCTCGTCCGGCAGGTATCGCCCTTTGCAAATTAATTTGCGCGGGCGATACCTGCCGGACGATGTATGTCAGAACTGGTAAACACATTATACCATCTTGGGAGAATATCGCCAACCTTATATTGATTTGTGCTGTTACTGCTGGTATAATACTTACAAAACGAAACTTTTTAATTACGAAAGGAAATTTATGATATGAATCGTGATCTGACAAAGGGACCGGTTATGCGCTCCATGCTGCTTTTTGCAGTCCCGATGATACTGGGAAATCTTCTTCAGCAATGCTACAATATTGCTGACACACTGATTGTCGGTCAGTGTCTTGGGGCAAATGCTCTGGCTGCTGTCGGTTCTTCTTTTACGCTGATGACCTTCCTGACCTCTATTCTGCTGGGGCTTTGCATGGGCAGCGGAAATGTCTTTTCTATCCGCTTCGGTCAGCGAAATGAAGATGGGCTAAAGGACAGCATCTGCGCCTCTTTTGTCCTGATTGCAGGACTGGCTCTCCTTCTGAATCTTCTTGCATTTGCTCTCCTTGATCAGATTTCCGTTCTGCTCCGGGTTCCCGTCTCTGTATGGGGATTGATGCGGGACTATCTGCGTATTATATTTTGCGGAATCACTGCAACATTTCTTTATAATTATTTTGCATCTTTTCTGCGGGCAATCGGCAATTCCATCATTCCACTGATTTTTCTCGGTGTCTCCGCACTGCTGAACATTGCACTGGATCTGCTTTTTGTTCCGGTTCTCTCTCTCGGTGTATCGGGAGCTGCAGCTGCGACTGTAATCTCACAATACGTATCCGGTATCGGAATCACCGTCTATGCCATGAAAAAATGTCCGGAACTTCATCCCCTCCGAAGCAGCAAGGAATTTCGTGTCAGCCGCCGTTCCCTGAAAGAGATCTCGGGGTTCTCCATTCTGACCTGCGTCCAGCAGTCCGTCATGAATCTCGGTATTCTCATGGTACAGGGGCTGGTCAACAGTTTTGGAGCAACTATCATGGCAGCTTTTGCGGCTGCAGTGAAAATTGACGCTTTCGCCTACATGCCTGTTCAGGATTTTGGCAATGCTTTCTCGACCTTCATTTCTCAGAATTACGGTGCAAAAAAAGAACACCGCATCCGCCGGGGACTGAATGGCGCAGTGCTCACATCGTTTCTTTTCAGTGTTTTCGTTTCTGCCATCGTGTGGATCTTTGCACCTGCACTGATGGAACTGTTTGTCGGCAAAAACGAGCCGAAAATTGTTCTGGAAGGGGTACGCTATCTGCGGATTGAAGGCGCATTTTACTTTGCCATCGGCTGGTTGTTTCTCCTGTACGGACTGTACCGTGCGCTTGGAAAACCAGGCGTTTCAGTTGTCCTTACCGTAATTTCACTGGGAAGCCGTGTTCTGCTGGCCTACCTGCTCTCTGCCCTTCCGTTTTTTGGCGTAACCGGAATCTGGTGGGCAATTCCCATCGGATGGTTTCTGGCTGATGCGACCGGAATATGCCTGCTGTCAACATTGACTCCGGATTCGACTTTTGCTGAAAAAAAGTAGAATCGCTGCAGAATATTCTGCAGCAACCCTACTTAATAATAAACCTTGATTATATTTTTCAGACTGTTTTAAATCCCTGCCAGTTTCAGAACATCCGGTACTTTTGATTCCCATCCAAGTGCCATAATATGTACACCCTGACAGTACGGTCTGCACTCTTTGATAATGCGGGCTGCAATCTCAACACCGGTGATGCCTGCTTTTGTCTTTTCTTTGTCTGCTCTCAGCTCTTCGATCATCTCGTCCGGAACGTGAACACCGGCAACATTGTTGTTCATGAATTTAACCATTCCAACTGATTTCGGAATGATAATTCCCACCTGAACAGGTTTGCCGAACTGTTTTGCTTTTTCCATGAATTTGATGAATTTCTCCGGCTCAAAAACAGCCTGTGTCTGGAAATACTCAGCACCTGCCTGAACCTTGCGCTCCATCTTTGCCAGCTGTGCATCTACAGAATCGCTGCAGGGTGATACAACTGCACCCTTTGCAAATTTCGGCGGCTCACCTGCCAGCTGATTTCCGCCCAGATCCACACCTGACTCCAGCAGCTTCATGGTATGAAGCAGAGATACGGAATCCAGATCAAATACCGGCTTTGCCTGCGGATGGTCACCCATCTTTGTATGGTCTCCGGTCAGTGCCAGTACATTGTCAATACCCAGCATAGCTGCGCTGAGAAGATCAGATTCCAGGGCAATACGGTTACGGTCACGGCATGCCAGCTGGAAAATCGGATTCAGTCCCGCATCCTTCAGAACCTTACACATAGCCAGTGAACCAAGACGCATAACGGAGGACTGATTATCTGTCACGTTAACTGCATGAACACCGGTCAGATACGTCTTTGCTTCTTCCAGCAAACTCTCAACATGAATTCCTTTTGGCGGTCCTACTTCCGCAGAAACTACAAATTCACCACGTTCAAATAATTCAGTAATTTTCATTATACTTTGCTCCTACTCATTATAAATTTTAAAAGCTCCCTATTTGGTCACTTCATCATCGGTTGCAAAATTCCGTACCTGCGTCGGGCATTTCAGCGCATCCAGCCGTCCGATCTCTTTCAGGCGTCTGTAAATCCGCTCCCAGCCGCATTCCATCTCCGGATCCACTTCACACTTACCGTCTTTGGATCCGCCGCACTGGCCGTTAACCAGGCTCTTGGAACAGGCAGTGATCGGACAGATTCCACCGGTCAGGTTCAGATAGCATTCTCCGCACTGATCACAGTTTGGTTCAAGCGGTGTAACGCCCTGGAATCCCGGCAGACGAATGGTATCACAGGCTGCGCATACTTTTTTGTCCTCCAGATACTCGGCAATCGTCTGCACTCCGACACCACAGGAGAATACGAGCACCACATCGGCAGCTTCAATCTCACTCATGTGTTTCTGAAGACGAAGCTTCATGTTTTCCGGATTGCATATGTAATCAGTGGTAACAGAACCTGTTACATTTCCGTCAGCAGCCAGTTCCTTCTGCAGTTCAATGGCTTCTTTTTCCGGAAAACGGACTTCCTTGCACCCCAGGCAGTTAATGATAAAAACCTTTTTTCCGCCTGCCAGTGATACGATAGTTTCCTTGTTTTTTAATTCGGTAATTAACATATCACTTCATCCCCCTTACTGCATTTTTTCCGGCTTTAATCTTGTCTACCAACGGAATCTTGGAGGAACAGATGTACTGACAGCATCTGCACTCAACACAATCCATAACATTCATATCTTTCATGCCCTGCCAGTTCTGCTCATCCGCATATTTTGCAAAATACAGCGGTGAAAGCTCCATAGGACATACATCCACACAACGGCCGCATTTGATACACGGCTGCTCTACTGTGGTATCAGGTTCAACAGCAATCAGTCCGTTGGAGCCCTTCATCATGGGCACATCCAGATCAGAAAGAGCAAATCCCATCATCGGTCCGCCCATCTTGATCAGAACATCGTCATCTGTTACACCGCCGCAGTAATCGATCATTTCTCTTACGCTGGTACCGATCTTCACAATATAATTGCCCGGCTTTCTGATCTTCTCACCTGTAACGGTTGCAACACGCTCAATTAACGGCATACCCTTCAGAATTGCGTCAGCAATGGCTTTTACCGTACTGATATTGTCAACTACAACACCGACATCTGCAGGCAGTCCGCCGCGCGGTACCTGTCTTCCCATAACACGTTTGATCAGCGTTTTTTCAGCACCCTGCGGATATTTCGTCTTCGCAACAAAGACTTCAATATTGCCGATCTCAGCAACCTTTTCCTGCATCAGTTCAATGGCATCCGGTTTATTGTCCTCAATTACAATAATACCCTTCTCGGCACCTGTGGTTTTGAGAATCGCCTTAAGACCGAAAATGATATCATCCGCAAACTCCAGAAGCACTCTGTGGTCTGCAGTCAGAAGCGGTTCACACTCACAGCCGTTTAAGAGAATCGTATCTACCGGCTTCGCAGGTTTTAATTTGACACATGTCGGGAAACCTGCACCACCCATACCTACAATTCCGGCCTCACGGATAATATCGATGATTTCATCCGGTGTCAGGCTGTCAGGGTTCTCATGGGGCTGTACGGATTCGTGCAGTGTGTTCTTTCCATCGGACTCGATCACCACTGCCATCATCTCGCTGCCTCTCGTGGCGTGCATACGCGGCTCAACTGCAACTACAGTTCCGCTGACACTGGAATGAACAGGAGCGCTGATAAAGCCTGCTGCTTCACCGATCTTCTGTCCGACTTTGACAGTGTCGCCTGCCTGAACGATTGGGTTGGCCGGTGCGCCCAGATGCTGTGACATGGAAATAACCACAGTCTTCGGATCCGGGAATCTTTCCAGTGCAATATGCTCACTGAACTCTTTGCGCTCTGAAGGATGAACACCGCCGTAATATCCTTCCAGTCTGTTCTCACGGATTGATTTCACATAATCCGTAATCATCTTGTGATTTACTTTTGAATAATCACGTACCTGTACCGGCTGATTTAAAAATTCTTCCAGACGTCCCTGTTTTTCCAGTCTTCTGTAGATTTTCTCCCAGGCACAGTCTTTATTACAGTCTACCTCGCATTTTCCGTCTTTTGCGCCTCCGCACTGTCCGTTAACCAGACTCTTGGAGCAGTCAACGATCGGACAGATTCCGCCAGTGATATTCAGGTAGCACTGCGCACACGCATCACAGCTCTTCTTCGTAAGAGCCATGCCGTGATGTCCCGTATAATTAAGTGAATTGCTGGCCGCATATACGGGTTTTTTCACCAGATCCGCAACTGTCTGAATGCCCAGACCGCAGGATATTACAATCACATTTTCCGTACCCTCCGGAATAATGTCCTGCAATTTCTTCTCAGTCTGGATCCTGTTGCACAGAAAATCAACCTTCACACTTCCCGTGATTGTTTTTCCGCATTCGGTGGCGATTTTCTCAAACTCACCGCAATCTGGTTCGTCAACGGTTTCAAATTCCTTGAAGCACTTGTTACAAGCAACGATAAACAGATTGTCTTTATCGGCCAGTAAAGACACCAGTTCGTCGTTCTTTTTTAACTTATACTTGGTATAGTTTTCCAATTGCTCACCTTCCTTGTCAATTTTTTTTACATGCCTTATGTTTATCCGCTGTTTCTTTTTTTCATTTCTGAAAGGGTAATAGAAAAAATAAGAATAAGCAGATAATTCTGAATTTTATACGTGTTTAAGTATAACACACCTTAGTTATATTATCCAGCCTAAACGTATGGTTTTACAGAAAAATATACATATTGCGCAAAATATTTACAGTGGTCTTTTTACACAATTCTTATAGTTTTCAGAATGGACAGATTTTCTCAGTATCTCTGATGATACTGTATCACTGCTGTACAGAATATCAAATGCGCTTCATCAAAAATCAGTATACTGTCTGCCATGTTATGCATCTTCCGAAGCTTTCCGCGTTTATTTGCATAAACAGATTCAAAAAACTGAACAGCCGTAGTAACTACAATCGATGTTACATCCCAGTTCTCAGCCGCATGTTTTACCGCCTTCCGATAATCTTCTGTATAGCCATTTTCTTCATATGAAAAAGTTGACTGGTGGCGCAGGATCTCTGCATCGGATCCTAATATTTCTTCAAACACGCTCACCGTCTGATCAATAATACTGTTGTACGGTATGATATAGATGATCCTTTTCTTACCCGTCCGGATTACCCTTTCCAAAGCAAATTTCACACTGCACAACGTCTTACCGCTCCCGGTAGGCATATTCATGAGATAGATTTCTGCGTTTACATCTGCCTTTCCAAATACCTGCTGCTGCAGAATCGCGCGGGTTTTCTGTAAAGGTGTCATACAGATAAAAGAGTTAAGCTTTAAATTCACTTTTTTCAGGCATTCCTGAAAATTCGCGATCCGCACCTGTATTGAATGGTGTACCCGATATCTTATCTCAAAGATGATGAATTCTAGGAGGATCAATTCTATGGAAAACTATTGTGCATTCAGCAAAAATCATAAGTGCATTAACTGGACTGATTATATAGCCACAAGATATGAATTAGAAGAAGCCAACACTTTATGCCATGGCAACCGGATTGAAATAGAGCGAAAAAACGAGTATATACAGCAACTGCAGGCATTGCTGGAAGAACATGACATCTCATATCCTTCTGAATAATTGTCTGCTTATCATTAAAGGGTCTGACTTTCGCCAGACCCTCAACAAGTTTGGCAAAGACTCAAAAACTTTGATTATCCGAAAATGGCTTAAAACCGCATATTACTGTATAGGGGATGTTATACTAAATCATCTACAGCTTTTTTTAATTCTTCAAGTCTTCGAAAAAACATTACTTTCCATTCTGTCTTATCTTCAAAAAGATCTCCATCTATGTCTTTAATTTGATGTAGCCCAATATTTCTGACTGCCTCAATTGCCGCCTCCCGCTGCGTTCTTTTCTCGGGATAAACCGTTTGGCAGTTTGCTCCATCTATCGTGTCATAGCTTCCAAAGCTCTGATTAAAATCCATGATCGGATACAGTGAAACATATTCATTGGTCTGATTATCAACCAAGAGTCCCCAGTTTTCCGGATGCCGATCTATGTTACCAACCAGATAATCCAGTATATTCATTCCATAGTACGTCTCTTTATCTATCCTCAAGCACTCATCTACTACATTCAGATCATGATTTTGAGCATATATTTCAAATGCCATCTTGGAAACAATAGAATACTGCTGGGAGGTTATGATTTTACTCTCGGTTACTTTTTGCCCATCATAAAAACCTTCTTTATATTCCACCTGCTTAAAGTCAAAGCATTGGCATAATCTACTTGCTAAGAGTTCCTTTTGAACAGCATCATCACCACCATCTTTTAATAAAATAAAATCTTTTTCTCTTCTGATCCAGGCTTTTGGAAAACAGCCTTTTGTAGATAAATCCGGTGCCAGTTCCTGATTTGTAACTGTCATCGGTTTTCCACGCAAGGAAAGTTCTACAACTGCCTCATTCAAGGAATTATCATATAAATTTATCTTTTCATAAGAAATTTCTTCATCACTCTTTTTTACCCAATAAATATCCGTCAGGGATACACAGTGATAGGATAATGATATTTTAGCACGATCCCGGTCTGTCATTGCCTGTGCCATTCCGATACTGTTTAAAATTTCTTTTGCATATTTCCTGTCCAAAGACAACACCCGCGAGGCACACCAATGATAAAAATTATTCATATTATTGATCAGCGTATCAAAATCACAGTCATTCTCCAAATAAAGATCATACGGAATAAACTTTTCGTCCAAAATAGCAGCCTCTCCACGCATATTAATCTCTGCTACTTTTCGTTCACCATGCATGATATCGTAATACGTAATATCATGATTGGATCTTTTTCTTGCGTTATTATCATTAAGCTCAATTATTGTTTTCGGCTGCAACAAACCATTATCCATACTATCACCATTCCAATCACTCACGATACAAAGTATATTCAACTTTACGTACTTTCGATTTTTTCTCCCCGCTTCCCTCCAGATATGCCCAGAACATCAAATATATTTTTTTACCATCAATTACTGCAATTTCCAATGGAGTGGTCAGTCCTGTACCCATTTCCATAAAATTAATACATATTATCTTAAGATGATTTTCAAAAATATTTGTCTCGATTCTCTGTTTCTGAGAAATATCTTCAACAAAACTAATAGTTAAAATCAATTCAAAATAATTATCTCCGTTAATATTTAAAGTAAGATCACTATTCTCATCAAATAAAAACACAGTTCCGTAACTAATGATTTCCCGATTCTGAGAGCTTAATTTTACTTGCATTTTTGTCACCTCTCAACTAAAGATGTTTTAATTGTAACATGTTCCTATTTTACAAACAAGGCATTTTCCATTTTCACACTGGTATGCTGTCACGAACACATAATGTTCCCGGGGATGTCAAGTTATTGCTAGAACAAAAGCAGGCAAGCCTGCCATCA
>JAXEBU010000162.1:0-2965 GCA_034093895.1 Candidatus Choladocola sp.
TTTAAAAATCTGCGCAGCAAGGGAAGGCTGACCGAGGCAGATGTCAGGACGGCGCTGAAGGAAGTCAAGATGGCTCTTCTGGAAGCAGACGTAAGCTTTAAAATTGTAAAACAGTTTATAAAATCTGTACAGGAAAAGGCAGTGGGACAGGACGTCATGAACGGGCTGAATCCGGGACAGATGGTCATAAAGATCGTAAATGATGAACTGGTTGCTCTGATGGGATCCGAGACGACAGAGATTGCGCTGAAGCCGGGATCAGAAGTGACGGTTATCATGATGGCAGGACTGCAGGGTGCAGGTAAAACAACCACTGCAGCCAAGCTTGCAGGAAAATTCAAGTCAAAAGGACGTAAGCCATTGCTGGTAGCCTGTGATGTTTACCGTCCGGCTGCAATTAAACAGCTTCAGATCAACGGAGAGAAACAGGGCGTTGAGGTGTTCAGTCTCGGCGACAGAGAGAATCCGGTTGTGATTGCGGAAAAGGCGGTTGCATACGCAAAAGCGAACGGTTTCAATACGGTGATGCTGGATACAGCAGGACGTCTTCACGTAGATGAAGATATGATGCAGGAACTCCGGGAGATCAAGAATACAGTTCTGGTCGATCAGACAGTCCTCGTGGTCGATGCCATGACAGGTCAGGATGCGGTAAATGTTGCATCCATGTTTGAAGAGAAGATCGGGATTGACGGTGTCATCCTGACGAAGCTGGATGGTGATACCCGTGGAGGAGCTGCGCTTTCCATAAAAGCAACCTGCGGAAAACCAATCCTGTATGCAGGTATGGGAGAGAAGCTTTCTGATCTGGAACAGTTTTATCCGGATCGTATGGCTTCGAGAATCCTTGGAATGGGCGATGTCCTCTCACTGATTGAGAAGGCGCAGGAGACCATTGATGAGGAAAAAGCGAGATCCATGGAGCAGAAGCTGCGCAAGGCGCAGTTTGGCTTTGATGATTATCTGGAGAGTATGAACCAGATGAAAAACATGGGCGGAATGTCCAGTATACTCAGTATGCTTCCGGGAATCGGAGGCAGCCAGATGAAGCAGCTGGAGGATGCCATCGATGAGAAGAAGATGAGCCGGATTGAGGCTATTATTCTTTCCATGACACCGAAGGAGCGGGCAAATCCTGATATTCTGAATCCTTCCAGAAAGCGCAGAATTGCGGACGGTGCAGGTGTGGACATCAGCGAGGTCAACAAGCTGGTGAAGCAGTTTGAACAGAGCCGCAAGATGATGAAACAGTACTCCGGTATGCTCGGAGGAAAAGCCGGTAAAAGAGGTAAGTTTAAACTTCCCTTTTAACATATTTTGAAATCTTACAAGGAGGTGAAAGTAATGGCAGTAAAGATCAGATTAAGAAGAATGGGTCAGAAGAAGGCTCCTTTCTATAGAATCGTTGTAGCAGATTCCAGATCTCCGAGAGATGGAAGATGTATCGAGGAAATCGGTACCTACAATCCGAACACAGATCCGAGTGAATTCAAGATTAACGAGGAACTGGCAAAGAAGTGGCTCGCAAACGGTGCTCAGCCGACCGAGGTTGTTAGCAAGCTTTTCAAAGCAGCTGGAATCGAAAAGTAAGTAGAGGTGAGCATGATGAAAGATTTGGTTGAAGTAATTGCGAAGTCTCTCGTCGATAACCCGGACGAAGTAGTCGTTACTGAGAAGGAAAGCGGAAAAGCTCTTGTACTGGAGCTGAAAGTTGCTCCTTCCGATATGGGTAAGGTAATCGGCAAACAGGGCAGAATCGCAAAAGCGATTCGTTCTGTCGTAAAAGCTGCAGCATCAAAAGAAGACAAAAAGGTGATTGTAGATATTTTACAGTAATTCAGTGGCTGTTGCAGGCTGCCGCGAAAGCGACCCTGCAGCAGTTTTTTTACAGATATCAGGAAACAACCGGAGGAACAGAAATGCAGGATATTTTGCAGGTGGGTGCTGTGACATCCACACACGGAATTGCCGGTGAGGTGAAAGTGTTTCCGACTACGGATGATCCGAAACGGTTTAAAAAGCTGAAAAGTGTACTGATTGATACCGGAAAAGAAATGCGGGAGCTGGAGATTGTTCAGGTGAAGTTCTTCAAAAACATGGTAATTCTGAAATTCAGGGATCATGACAGGATCGAGGATGTGATGGCATATAAAGGGAAATCACTGTATGTGACCCGTGAAAATGCGGTAAAACTCAGGAAGAATGAATATTTTATTGCAGATCTGATCGGAATGACAGTATCTGCAGAGGACGGTACCTGCCTGGGGACACTGACGGATGTGATGCAGACAGGTGCCAATGATGTGTATGTGGTAAAGCTGGAAGATGGCAGAGAAGTGCTGATTCCGGCAATCCGACAGTGCATTCTTCGTGTGGACGTGGAACAGGCACAGATGACAGTACATCTGCTGGAGGGACTTCTGGAATGAATTATTACGTAATGACACTTTTCCCGGAAATGATTCAGAACGGGATGAATACAAGTATCATCGGCCGGGCCATTGGGAAGGGACTGCTGAACCTGGAAACGATCAATATCAGAGAATACTCACTGAAAGGGGATGGCAGAATCGATGATTATCCCTACGGCGGCGGAGCCGGTATGGTGATGCAGGCGGAGCCTGTCTACCGTGCATGGGAGCATCTGTCAGAAAGAATCGGCAGAAAACCGAGAGTGATTTATCTGACCCCCCAGGGACAGGTTTTCAGTCAGAAAATGGCAGAAGAATTTGCGGCGGAGAAGGATCTTGTTTTTCTCTGCGGCCACTATGAGGGCATTGATGAACGTGTTCTGGAGGAGATTGCCACAGATTATGTATCCATCGGAGACTACGTGCTGACAGGCGGTGAACTGCCTTCCATGGTCATGATGGATTCCATAGCCAGAATGGTTCCGGGTGTGCTCACCAATCAGGAGTCGGGGCAGTACGAAAGCTTTCAGGACGGACTCCTGGAGTATCCACAG
>JAXEBU010000163.1:0-51827 GCA_034093895.1 Candidatus Choladocola sp.
GCGCCCTGACCGTATTTTGATCGGTGAGATCAGGGGCAGTGAAGCCATAGACCTTCTTCAGGCGCTTATATGTACTTTATAATAATTATATATATGATGTGTATAAGGATGGAATATAAGGAGTAAGAGAGAGGAATAAGAACGTTATGAACATTAAATATAAGTTATTGTATAAAAGGTTAATAGAGGAAGGAAAGAGAGTAGGTGTCATTCAATATTATAATGTACTGTTCATAATGGAGCTATTGTCAGATAAAGATATATGGTATTTAGAACAGTGGATTAATGGTACAAATAACATTAATATGAAGGATATACATAGATGGTGTAGGTTACATTTTATTAAATACCACACTGTATTTGTTTATATGAAAGAGTACCCATTAAAAGCAAATATTTGGAACGTATATTCATATATAAGATGGAAAATAGAAGGGGTGATGAACAGGGGATAAGATATAATGTTGTTAGTATGAAGGGAGCCTCAAAGTAGGGCGCCCTTTTTGAAAGAATGAAAGATGAAGGCTCTGCTCTATTCGTCTGGCAGAGCCTGAGTATTGTTTTGATTCGTAGAAAATAAATCTAGTTGACCTTCAGGGGTTGCTCCTTGATCGGATTCATCTTCAGTCGATAGTTCTTTTCTTTTAGGTGTTTTATGAGTGTATAGTTTTTCAAAAGGGAGCGGATATTTGGATTTTTTGTTGTATTCTAATAAAAGAGCTTCTGCGAATCCTAATGAACCGGCACGACGCTCTCTGGCAGTACGACTAATTTCTCTGACAGAGACACGTCCAACTTTTTCTTTAAACGTGTCATCTTTCATTGTATCTCCATAAGCATTATCCAGACGGGCAATAGCATTTAGCATGTTGGAGCTAAAAGACATAGGTGCACCTTCCCAAGTGGCAACACAAAGACGTAAAACACGATCAAGAGTGTGGAAACCGTATTTTTCATAAATATTTATTAAAGTGGACACAGCACATATACCTCCGGGGCGAGAGGAAGAGGTAATAGTGAGATCATACGATTCTACAAGGTCACGAATAATAAGTTCTCTATCATTACCAGCTTCAATGTTAGCCATGAATATTTCATAAGGCAATAATGATTTAACATATTTCATTTGATTTGCAAAAATATCTGCTTCTTGAGTGTAAGCCAGATCATCATAGACCATACACCAAACAGGGGTTTCTCTTGATCCAGAGACTAGAGCGACAATTTCTATAGTGTGTTGTCCGTTGAATACATAATTTATTCCATCACGTCTACTTACTTTTACAGGGTTTATTTGATACAGATCAAAATTAGCTGCGGCACGCTGAACGTGTTTGATGGATAGATTACGCTGGTAATCTTGATTTGAGCATAGATTTTTGATTGGTATTTGCTCAAAATGCACTTGAGGAACAAATTTTTGTAAATCCTCGGTATTTCCATCCATAATTATATTTCCTCCAATTTCTTTAATATACTATTTGTGGTTGATAAAAGGCACATAAGTTGATACTTTAGCTTATTCTTCGCTGTATTAGATGCCATTTTAAAATCAGAAACTCTTAATACTCTTTCAGTAGAACTGATCCATGAGGGAATTGTCAGCGTAAGACTTGCAATTTCTGCATCTGGATCGAATTGTGGAAGATTGCGTATGGAAGGAACGGAAGCAGATGTTTTTTTATCTGACATTGGCTTAGCGTAATTATTCCACAGTAATTCCCTTTTCATATCATGGTAACTGAGATGCCCTATCTGTTCGGAGAGAAGGTAGTTATTTAGTTTTAAAAGCTGTTCCTTTGGTAAATCTGAAAGCTCAATAATATTGGCTTGGGAAATCCAGAGTTGACCGGAACGGACTCTTTTGACCAGATCAGGAACTTTTTCATCAATTATATCTAGTGCATGGCTGTAGGCGGAATATTTATGAACAGTAGCCATTGATATATTACATTCTTCGGATACTTTTTTTGCTGCAACGCTAGAACCAGAAGTATGAGATTTATTTGTAGACGAAAGTTGTCTTGCAATTATTATTTTTTCAGCATTATATTTTTCCCCGATTAGGTATTTTTTGTTCGCATTGGTCAAATCTTCTCTTTTTAGTTGGTCAGTACATATCCATGAAATAACATCTTCTTTGCTGGGAAAATGAAGTCTTTTTATGCGGAAAGGGATACTGTGCTTGCGGAATAATTCATATGCTTCTATACCATTAATGACAATACCATTCCATGTGCAGATTGGGACGTGATAGGAATGACATAATATCTGTTGTTCAAGTTTTTTATAATCTTTTTCATTGAGATATTGGTATAAATTCGTGAATTCAGGTTTGGTTTTCAATGTATATATACTATAATTGCGCATACTCATCTCCAATTATTTTTGATTTTAGTTCCACCTGTGGCAGTCGTGTAATGATGTTATCCATGGAAAATAGAGCTATTTTGTTATCGGGGTAAATGTTTCCTTCCAAACGAAAAATATTATATTTTTCCCAAGAAAGGTTAAGCTGGGAAAGTGAATATAGTAAACTAACATTAACGGATACCGAACCAACTTATGGGAAATATGGGATGCTCCGTAAAAGCTATTTACAGGAACACAGAAAGGCAAAATATCAAATTTTATTGTTACAAGGAGAACTTGTAGAGCATCTGAATCAAATTGACGAAGAGGCAAGGGATAAGGAAGAACGATTAGTAAAACAGATGATGGAGAAAGATGGGATTACAGAGGAATTAAAAAGAACGGATCAGATGGAATGGCTGCGTAGAGTAAACAACATCCGTAACCGAGCGGATGAAATTATTTTAAATGAACTGATTTACGTGTAGGGGGGAGCGACAATGAGATACCGGATTGAATATGCAGATGGACGGTGCTGTAATTTTGCCAATAGCCGGAAAGATCTTCTGGAATGGCTGAAATTATTAAAGGGAGAAGAGATCACAGATATTCGGAAAATCTACAAAAACGGTGTGACAGATTCTGTATTCGATAAGTACCAGAATTATGTGAATAGCAATGCTAATTAGGGAAGGGTAACAATCATTATTTGGAACGCAAAAATTCTGCAGTTCGGATAGCAAAAAAGTGGAAGACCGGAACGCAAGAATTTTGCAGTCCGGAAGGCAAAAAAGTGGAAATCCGGATAGCAAGATTTTGGCTGTCCGGAAAGCTGAAAGAGAAATTGAAAAACTATCAAGAAGAAAGGGATTAAAAATGTTCATTAAATATATAACAAAAATGTTCCTGCATTTGATTATTGCAGTAATGACATTAATTTGTTGGTTTATAAAAATCCCGATGATGTTGGGAAATATTTTACTTTACTTTTTATCAATTGTTTTTATATTGACAGGTGTTTTAAGTTATGGATTTACACTGGAGTCTGCAAGCGAATGTTGTCGAATGATAATAATTGGCATGACGTTTGGGGCAATACCAGACTTTGTCCCATTTTTGGGAAAAAGTTTAGAGACATTAGTTGAAAAGCTGTTGATTATGACAAATGAATAATAAAGTCGATATGAAAGAGGGCTATGAAAGGCTCTCTTTTCTTTTTTGTGGCTGAGAAATAGCCAAGGTAATAACGTTATATACAGTGTGTATTATGTTCAGATATTGTATTTATGCATGATGGGAGAATGAGGAGTCCATATAAAGGCTATGAATACAGGCCATGACGGTTCTGTCAGCACCGGACATGCAAACAGTCCGGAGGATATGCTGTCGAGACTGGAGACTATGGTACTGATGGGAATGGAGCTTCCCCTTGCTGCAGTTCGGAGACAGATTGCCTCAGCAATTGATCTGATTGTCCACCTGGGAAGAATTCGCGATAAGAGCAGAAAGGTACTGCAGATTCTTGAAATTCTGGGATACGACAGCAAAATGGGAGAGATAAAAACGCAGATTCTGTATGAATTTGAAGAAGAGGGGGAGGATGAATGCGGAAATATTATAGGCAGTCTGATCAGAAAGCGGGATCTCTTCCATCGCCAGAAGCTTCAGCGAGCCGGGTATCAGGTATAGACCGGGTGAGGGAAGACTATTCCGTGTATCGCCTGTCCGGCAAAGAGTGGGGGAAATATCTGGGGCTTTACGCACTTCTCGACTTCTGTATCAGTTATCTGTTTTTTAATTCTCTGAAAGCATTTTTTCTGTTGCTTCCGGGAGCGGTTCTTTTTATCCGGGAACAGAAAAAGACACTGCAGAAGAAGAGAGCAGAAAAAATGAAACGCCAGTTCCTGGATGGCGTGCAGATGATGGCAGCATCCCTTCAGGCCGGATATTCTGTGGAAAACGCGCTGAGAGAGGCGCTGCGTGAACTGTATAAACTGTATGAGAGCGATTCCTTTATTGTCAGGGAGTTCCGGATGATGGAAGTACAGATGGAGATGAGCAGGAATCTGGAAGATCTGTTTCTGGATTTTGGAAGGCGATCGGCTGTTGATGATATTTTAAGCTTTGCAGAGGTTTTTCTGACGGCAAAACGTTCCGGAGGAGATCTGCTGGCGATTATCCGGAATACTGTTTCCTGTATTCGGCAGAAACAGGAGACGATGCAGGAAATTGAAACGTGTCTGGCAGGGAAGGTAATGGAACAGAATGTTATGAGTCTGGTGCCGGTGTTTATTCTTGCATATGTCAGACTGACCTCTCCGGATTTTATATCCGTAATGTATGGAAATACAACGGGAACAGCGGTTATGTGCGGCTGCTTTCTCATATATGTGACAGCGTATCTGTGGGGAAGAAAGATTATCCGGATTGAGGTGTGACAGATGAAGAGAATAGGAAGAGGTATTGAAGCGGTGGGTGCGTTTCTGGTGGATCGGGTGAAACTGGATCAGCCGGGAAAGGGGAAGACGGAGCTGCATCAGGAGCTCATTGCTCTGGCAGCAGGAAAAAAAGAGGCTGTTCGAAATTATTATATCCGGAAAATATCTGTTTTTCTCGGAATTCTGACAGTGGGGATTTTCCTGACAATTTGCTGCTTTTTCTTCTTTGGAGGAGAAAAGGGGACAACAGAGATGAAGCTGCTGGGACGCCCGGGATATGGGGAAGGTGACAGAAAGGAGGAACTGTCCGTACAGATTGAGGGAGAAGAGGAGGTGCAGGAACTTGAGATAACAGTTCAGGAGAGAAAGTATACGGATCAGGAGAAGCAGGAGATGATGGCGCATGCACTGGAGGAACTGGAGGCGCTGCTTCCGGGGGAAAATGATTCTCTGGATGAAGTGCGCGGAGATCTGGTTTTTCCAAAAAGCATGGAAAATGGCGCTGTGACGGTCAGCTGGATGACGATTCCCTATGGAATTA
The DNA here is from genome assembly GCA_034093895.1 of Candidatus Choladocola sp. GTDB lineage: Bacteria > Bacillota > Clostridia > Lachnospirales > Lachnospiraceae > Choladousia. Next base: position 5,332 of record JAXEBU010000163.1, read on the forward strand.
TCGATGAAGACGGCAAACTGCTGGGGTCGGAAGATGAGAATGGTATGCTGGTAGAGATACAGGGAACTCTTACCTGCGCGGGAATGGAAACGGTACATACGGTGTATGCAAAAGTGTTTCCGCCTGATTTGCCGGAGCAGGAACGTCTTCGTCAGTCAATCAGAAGAGAAGTGGAGCTTGCAGATGCGCAGGAAAGCCATACGAAGACGCTGGAGCTTCCGGAAGAGGTGGATGGAAGAGCGCTTCTGTGGCAGAAATCATCCGAAAATCCTTTTTTATCCATTCTGGCTCTGACGATGGTAGCAGCGGTCTGTATTTATTTTCAAATGGATAATGAAGTTCACAAAAAAGCAGAAGCAAGAAAAGCGCAGCTGCTTCTGGACTATCCTGATCTGATGTGGAAAATGACAATGCTGCTTGGAGCCGGATTGGGAATCAAGGGTACATTTTCCAGGATATCCGAAGAGTATCTCAGAAAGAAAGCGGAAGGTTCCGGAAAATTCGGAAAAGGGAAAGAAAAGATCCGGTACGTGTACGAGGAGATTACGTATGCCTGTTATGAAATGAGGAGCGGTATTCCGGAGTCGCAGGCGTATGAACGATTTGGAAAAAGATGTCAGCTGCCGGAGTATATCAGAATCGGATCGGTTCTGTCCCAAAATCTGAAAAAAGGCGCAAAGGGATTGACGGCCATGCTGGAAACAGAGGCGGAGTCATCTCTGAATGACAGGAAAAATCATGCGAGAAAAATCGGAGAACAGGCCGGAACCAAGCTTCTTCTTCCGATGGTTCTGATGCTGGGAATTGTACTGGCAATTCTTATGGTACCGGCCTTTCTGTCATTTTAATGGATCAGGTGAGTAGCCTCTTAAAATGAACAGAGCATTAGGCAGAGAGGTTGGACTTGTCTGAAACTGTCGGTCACCGGAGAAAGAGAAGGAAGGAGGAAGGCGATGCATCATCTGAAATCATTTCTGAAAGAGGAAGAAGGCGTAGGAGTTGTTGAGATTATCCTGATCCTCGTCGTTTTGATCAGCCTCGTGCTGATTTTCAAAAAACAGCTGACCGGTCTGGTCAACAACATATTCGGAAAAATAATCAGCCAGAGCAACAGCGTATAAGGAGAGGATATGAACGGAAAAGGTCAAAAAGGATCAATTACTATTTTTCTTAGCCTTGCATGCATTTTGTTCCTTTCTCTGATCTGCACCGTTGTAGAATCCGCCAGAATACAGGGGGCTAAAACACAGACAGCAAATATTACAGGAATGGGGACATTTTCACTGCTGGGAGAATTTGAACGGGAACTGTTGGATCAGTACAGTATTTTTGCTTTGAACGGCACTTACGGACACGGTTCTTTTCAGATTGAGAAGGCAGATGAAAGAATGAAATCGTTTCTTTTATGTAATGCTGACCCGCAGGAGGATACGCTGTCATCACTGTGTTTTGACCCCTGGAATCTGGAACTGATGGAATGTCAGGTATCACAGTATGCTCTTCTCACAGATAATTACGGGGATCCGTTTTACCAGCAGGCGGTGGCGTATATGAGAGCAAATGCAGGCGTTTTTGCGGTGGATAAGCTGGCGGAATATGCGGATGATGCAAAGCAGGCTGAAACAGGTCAGAAGGAATATGAAAAGAGTAAAAAGGATAATAAAAGTAAACTGGACAGCCTGGAAGGCCAGAAGCAGAAAAAAGAAGAAGAGCTAGAAGCACAGGCAGATTCCGGCAGTATGGATGTGACGGAACATCCTGTGGAAAACCCGCTGGACAGTATCGAAAAGCTGAAAAAGAGAGATGTTCTTGATATTGTGACCTGGGATCGGGAAGTATCCGGCAAAAAGGTGAATCAGAAAGCATTGCCGTCAAAAAGCCTGAGAAACAGAGGAAACCTGCGGATTGAAAAGAAATACGGCGGCAGAACGTCGGATGCACTGTTTATAGAGTATCTGATGATGCATTTTCCTGACTATTCGTCTGTTGAGGAGAAAAACGGGCTGGATTACCAGTTGGAGTACATAGTGGGAGGAAAAGCATCAGATCGGGATAATCTGAAGTATGCAGTCAATCATCTTCTGGTGATCCGGGAGGGGATGAACTATCTGTACTGCGTAAAAAATCCTCAGATCAACGCGCAGGCCGAAGGTCTGGCGGCCGCTTTGACCGGATTTCTGGCGATGCCGGCACTGACGGCGGCGACGAAGCATGCTCTTCTTCTGGCACTTGCTTACGGAGAAAGCCTGATCGATATCAGGATTCTTCTCGATGATGGAAAAGTACCTCTTTGGAAGGATGACAGTTCCTGGTCTCTCTCGCTGGAAAATCTCGGAAGAGTGACGGAAATTCTGCAGCAGGGGGCAAAGGGAAAAGAAAACGGTCTGACTTATCGTGAGTATCTGCGGATTCTGCTGTATACAGGAATTGTGTCCCAGCAGAGAATGCGTGCACTGGATATGATACAGGCTGAACTGCGCGGACAGGAGAAAACTTCCGAATTTAAGGCAGAAAACTGTATTGTAGCTGTCAGAACAAAAGCAGACTGGGAGATAAAACCTGTATTTTTCCGGCTGCCGCAGGCCATTCTTGGAATTTCCGGGGGAAATGTACAGGTTACGCAGGAAAGCAGTCTTGCCTATTGATACTACAGAAAATAAAGAAAGAAAGAAACGGGGTGAAAAAGAATGCTCTTATATTCCAAAAAACTTTTCAGAAAATACAGTCTTAATATCAATCTCTCAAATTGCTCACATCTGACGAAAATAATCAAAAGAAAGGAAAAACTCTCTCCCCGGGAAATGTATTTTTACTGGACGGATATAAGAGCATTCCTTTTTGCTCCGTTTCGAGGAACACTGACAGTTGAAGCCGCTATGGTACTTCCCTTTTTTCTCTTTGTCATGATTTCTGTACTCCAGTACGGAACTGTAATGGAGACGGCGGTAAAATTCGGAATAGCTCTTACGGATACGGGGAAATCAATGGCTGCCGCAGCGTATGCTGTCAAATATGGCGGAAACACAGAAGGAATCCCGGAAATAGCAGCCGGAGCTCTGTCGGCAGCGTATGCGCACACAAAGGTTACGGAAAAAGCCGGGAAATCGGCGGCTGTAAAAAATGCGAATATGGCATTGTCATCTTTTCTGCAGAAAGACGAGATGATTGATCTGGTTCTGACATACCAGATCCAGTCACCTGTTCGGATCGTTCCGCTGCCCAATGTTTTTTTTATTCAGAAAGCAAAAATACGTGCCTGGACAGGACGTGTTTTGCCGGGAGAAAACGGCGAATCGGAGGGCAACAGTAAAGATTTTGATTATGTGTATGTGGCAGAAAATGGTGTTGTTTATCACGATGATCCGGACTGTACGCATCTGAGTCTGTCCATACGGGCTGTTGATATTGAAGCACTTGACACGCTGCGGAACAGTGATGGATCCATTTACCATAAATGTGAAAGATGCACAGGCGGCTATATCAGCAGTACAGTATATATTACGGAGGATGGTAACCGTTATCACAGTTCTCTTGGATGCAGCGGACTGAAGCGTACTGTGCGGGAAGTACACAGAGAGGAAGCGGGAAATATGAAAGCCTGTTCAAAATGCGGAAAGGATTGAAGCAATGTACCAGTATGTATTGACGCTTTTTTTACTTGGTGTATGTACGTATACGGACATCAGATATCGAAAGGTATACGGCAAGGCAATTGCGCTTTATTCTGTGCTTGCACTTGCAGGGAATCTGTTAAGGTCACCTGTTGTCTGGACGGACGTAGTCTGCGGTGCGGTTCCGGGAGCAGCATGCATGGTGGTTTCCTGGATCAGCAGACAGGGGCTTGGCTACGGAGACAGTATTCTGATTCTTGCATGCGGTATGACACTTGGAATCAGAGTGTGTATATCATTCGTCGTTACCGCATTTTTGCTGGCGGGGATCTGGGCCGGGATTCTTTTTATTTTTCGCAAAGCTGACAGAAGAAGGGAATTTCCCTTCGTTCCGTTTCTTCTGATGGCATTGCTGATGCAGGGAACGGGAGGATGAAGGATGCTGACAAAAAAGAAAATGGAAGGGTACAAAAGAAACAAAAGACACAGAAGCTGCGGGAGACAGGAGTGCCGGGAAGCGGACGGAAGATGTGGGAATTATAAAAGCGGCGGATTTTCGGGAAGCTATACAGTGGAGGCTGCCATGGTGGTCCCTGTGGTGTTTTTTGTACTGGCGGCGCTTATGGTCGGAGCCTTCTACATACATGATCGGGCTGTCTGTCAGAGCATTGTCTGTGAAATTGCTGCGTGCGGCAGCAGTTTTATGACAGAAGCAGAACGAAAGAAGGCCATGAAGGAAGCGGAAAGCCAGATCAGAGGAGAAAGATTTCTGGGAAGTCAGGAACTGGGAGGAAATTCGGCAATGGGGAGCCGTGAGATTCACGTCTCATGGCAGGGCCGTTATCCCGTTCCGGGTATGGTGATGAAATATCTTTCCGGCGGCAGTCTTTCCTACCAGGCAAAATGGGACAGTAGGATTGTGGATCCGGCAGATACTGTCCGGAAAATCCGGGGAATTGGCAGCCTGACAGAAGACTGAAAGAAAAGAGGTGTGAAGGAGACCCGTGAAAGCTGAGTACAAAAGAGACATGCAGAACAATTATCTGATACTGGAAGCATCAGATGAGGCGGAAGAAGAGTACCGACTCCGGATGGCTGAACAGAATGAAATTTCCGGTCTTCTCTCTTTCCGCAGTTCCAGAAAAGACGGAAAACTGTATCTGCATTACGAGATCACTTCAAAACAGTCTCTGGAGAACGTGTACGCAAAGAAGACGATGAAGTATCAGGATATTCTTTTTGTGCTTAACGGAATCAGGGATGTGCTGGAAATGATACAGAAATATTTACTGAGTCCGGATCAGCTTGTGTTCGATCCGCAGTATATCTATATCAGTCCGGATCAGCACAGGATTCATCTCTGTTATCTTCCGGGAAAACGAGAGTATCCGATTACAGTACTGGCTGAATTTATTTTAAAAAAGCTGGATCACAGTGACAGACAGGCAGTTGTTCTGGGATACAGTTTTTATCAGAGATCCTGTGAAGAAAACTTCAGCCTTCAGAAAACGCTGAAAGAGATGCTGCTTTCCGCAAAAGAAGCAGAAAACCCGGAAAACGGTAGTATAACTGTACATCCGGGAAATTATGGGACGATACCGGGAAGGGCGCAAAATGGACAGATGCCAAGACGCATTATCCGGGACAGCAGAGTAGATCCGGAAGAGTACAGAAAACGGGCAGGACAGAACAATAAGGGTGGAGAAAGCAGGCGCGAACCAGGTGACAGAAGCGGACAAAACAGAAACGAACAGATCAACAGGAGCAGGCAGAACAGCAGAATACAGGAAAATCGGCAGTCTGAACGTAAAAATGTGCGAGTGGATCGGAGAAGATCTTCGGGAAAAGAAAGAATAAGTGACCGTTTTTTCAGAATCGTACATCCGGCTGTGTTTTTGTCAGGACTGTTTCTGTTTGCCGTGATAGAAGCAGTGTACTATTATGAACTGATCCGTCTTACAGAGGCAGGGGGACTGTTTTTTCTGATGATTTCCGCGGAGACTCTGATCAACAAAGCATACTTTGCAGGAAAAGAGAAGAAAAAGAGACAGAGAGAAAGGTGGGAGCGGGAGGAGGAAGACGCAGAGCTTTATCAGGAGCTTCAGGAAAGTATGTATAGAATAAACGAAAGAGAAGATAACGGGAAAAGGGGGACAGGACGGGAATCAGAACCGGAAGCCACCTGTTTTCTTGCTTCGGTTCCGGATTCGGAATCAATGCGTCTGATTCCTGTGGTCAGTCATAAAAGAGAAGATGGCAGCAATTTTGACATTCCGGATATCCTGATCGGAAACGTACCTGTCTGTATCGGAAAGGTAAAAGGGGAATCAGATGTTATTCTGAAATCTCCGACTGTCAGCAGGATACATGCCCGTCTGGAATACAGGGATGAAAAATATTTTATTAAAGATCTGAACAGCAGAAATGGTACATTCCTCAATGGAGTAAAACTGAATCCCCAGGAGCAGTGTCAGTTTGTTGCGGGTGATCGGATCCGGTTTGCGGAAATTGAGTACAGAGCTACGGTTGGATGAGTACCAGGACTGCAGTTGACGAGCAACAGAACCAGAACTGGGTGGGCAGTGGTGTGAAAGAAAAGGATTTTCATTGATTTGCGGAAAGAAGGTGTTATAATAGGCGATAACTGAAAACGTATTCCCATACAGGAGGAAGAAAGGAATGCAGGAATTTATCGCTTTTATCAAATCAAGGCAGCCGGTGAATCTGGTCATTGTAACGATTAATGTTGCGGTTTTTATTGTGCTGGGCATTCTTGGAGATACACAGAGCGGGTACTTTATGATGGCACATGGGGCCGGTTTTGCTCCTCTGATCGTGGAGGAAGGTGAATACTACAGACTGTTTACCAGCATGTATCTCCACTTTGGAATCAATCATCTGTTTTACAATATGCTGGTACTGATTTTTCTCGGAGACACGCTGGAAAAAATCGCGGGAAAGCTGCGCTATCTGATTATTTATCTGGGCGGCGGACTGATCGGCAATATCGTTTCTGTCTGGTTCGACCTGCGTACGGAAAAATACGCCGTTTCAGCCGGAGCTTCCGGTGCAATTTTTTCTGTGATCGGTGCGCTGGTTTGCGTAGTGATTCTGAATAAGGGAAAGCTGCAAGATTATTCCGGACGGCGGTTGATTCTGATGGCTGTGCTGTCTATTCTGCAGGGGCTCACGGCTACGGGAATTGATAATTGTGCGCATATTGGCGGCTTCGTATCCGGATTTCTCCTGGCGCTTCTGTTTCAGAGAAAGCTGCGTTCTTCTGAAACCGGATACCAAGGGGAACAGAAGACAGGCTGGTGAGAATACTTGTTACTGTTCCAGCGGCAGCTCCAGACAGAAATCAGTGAATGTATCCGGAGACGCGGTATTCGTCTCGACAGAAATTTTTCCGTTATGCAGTTGAGCAACTGTGCATACAATACTGAGACCAAGACCGGTTCCGTTCGGCTTGTGAGTAACAAAAGGCTCAAAGAGATCCGCAAGATATTCATGAGGAATTCCGGGACCGTTGTCTTTTATGTGAATCCACACTTTATCGTGATCTGCTCTGGCAGAAAACAGTATTCTGCCGTTTGCTGCATTTAATGTTACCGCATCGGAAGCATTGAGCAGCAGATTGGTCAGCGCTTCTTTCAGCTTCAGAGGATCAGCCAAAAGCGTTGCAGAATCGAGGGACGCATCAAAGTCTGATGTGAATTCAATATTTCTGTTTTTCATCAGAGGAAAACAGGAAGAAAACACCTCTGATACTAATTCATAGACTGATATGTGGGATCGGTTTAGTGTATGCGAGCCATTAAAAGCAGAAATATCTTTCAGAAGCTGAATGGTACTTTTCACATCCTGCTTGATCTGATCCCAGAGAAAAAAATCTGAAACATCGGGGCATTCTTTTTCAAGGAGCTGAAGGGAACTGTAAATCAGTGTCAGAGGATTTCGAATCTCATGAGACATTTTTGAGATCAGATTCTGGCAGTTATTATCCATCAGAGAGAGATTTTCACTTCTTTTGTCATATAAATATTCCATATATTCTTTCATAATCGTACACTTTCCTGGGTTGTCTGTGTATAATTGCTTATTTTGAGCGGTTCCAAGTCTATCATTTTATTTGAAAAATATCAACGAGAATTTATTGACAATTTGCGACACAGTTTTTAATATATAGATATAGTGTGTTTTGTATTCAAGAAAAAGAAAGAAGGGATAGGCTTTGGCTGATAATTGTATATTTTGTAAAATAGCGAATGGAGAATTCCCTCAGCAACGCTTTATGAGGATGAGGATTTTCGTGTAATTCTGGATCTGTCACCGGCTTCTAAGGGACATGCACTGATTCTTCCGAAGGGTCATGCGGCAAATTTGTTTGAACTTCCTGATGATACAGCAGCAAAAGCACTGGTACTTGCAAAGAAAATCGGTGCCAGACTGAAGGACGGACTTCATGCGGATGGCTTTAATGTTGTCCAGAATAATGGGGAAGCAGCAGGACAGACGGTATTCCATTTTCATATGCATCTGATTCCCAGATATCAGGATGATACCGTGGATGTGAAATGGAAACCGGGTACACTGACTGATTCTGATAAAGAAGAGATTTTACAACTGTTTTCATAAGTATGCAGCAAAAATCTTACGAAAGATAAAGGATGGAGAAATGAAAAGTGAGAAATTCGAGGAGTATTTTCTTAAGTACAGAAATCTTGTCATCCGGGTTGTGATGGATAAAACGGGTGATTATCAGCTTGCACAGGAAATCTGTCAGCAGGTATTTCTTGCTCTGTACACAAATATGGAAAAAGTCAGGCCGGATCTTGTGAAAGCGTGGCTGATCCGATGCACTCAGAATGCAGTGATCGATTATTTCAGAAAATCGAAAACGAAGAAAGAATTTATCTCTGACACATCCGTATCGGAAGCCGGGAATATTCTGATGGAAGAAAGTATGGAAATCTTTGTGGAAAAGAAATACAACAGCGAACTGGCAGGTAAGATTCTGAATGAAGTGCGGACCGTCAATGAAAAATGGTTTGAGGTGCTGGTGCTGAACTGTGTGGAGGGCCTTTCTTATGCGGAAGTCGCGGAGGTACTGAATATCTCAGAGCCTGTTCTGCGTGCAAGAATGCACAGGGCGAGAAATTTCATAAAAAAGCGGTTTGGTGCCGAATACCTGAATAAAGAGTAAAATGTAGAAAAAGTCCCCTTCTTGGCGCAGAGAAAAGCGAAACGAGAAGGGGACTTGCTTATACAACGTATTTATATTATAGTTCTTGTAAAGAGTAATTATTTGCGGACGATTTCCTCAATGAGATCTGTGATTGTGGCTACCGCATTGCTGGCGCTGCTCTTATCCATTGCAGAAATATACGTCTGACGGTTTTCAAACAGATCATAAATTCTGGAGAGAAGAAGCTGGGGCGTGATATCTTCCTCCTGAATTACGACGCTGAAGCCCTGCTGCTCAAAAGAGCGGGCATTCAGAATCTGATCGCCACGGCTGGCAGCAGCGGAGAGCGGAATCAGCAGATTCGGTTTCCGGAGTTCAAGTAGTTCACAGATGGCATTTGCGCCGGCTCTTGATACGACAACGTCAGCCAGGGCAAATAGGTCAGCCAGTTCTTTTTTGATGTATTCATACTGTACGTATCCGGCAGTTCCGTTCAGAGATTCATCCAGATTTCCTTTTCCGCAAAGGTGAATCACCTGAAATGTTTTCAGCAGATCCGGCAGGATGTTGCGGATGGCATTATTGACAGCCACAGAACCGAGACTGCCTCCGATAATCAGAAGGACAGGTTTGTCAGCCGTAAAGTTACAGAATTTCAGAGCCTGCAGGCGGTTTCCGCAGCGGAGCTCTGCACGGATCGGAGAACCGGTCAGAACCGCTTTTCCTTCAGGAAGCAGCGGAACTGTTTCAGGAAAATTACAGCATACTTTTGAGGCTGCGGGAATTGCCAGCTTGTTTGCAAGGCCCGGGGTCATATCTGACTCATGGATAATAACGGGAATGTGACGGGAACGGGCAGCCTGTACAACAGGCACTGTCACGAAGCCGCCTTTTGAGAAAATAATGTCAGGCTTCAGTTGCTTGAGCAGTTTTTTCGCCTGAAAGTATCCCTTGGCTACACGGAACGGGTCAGAAAAGTTTTTCAGATCAAAGTATCTCCGCAGTTTTCCTGAAGCAATTCCGTAATATGGAATATCAAACTCTTCAATCAGTTTTTTTTCGATTCCGTCATAGGAACCGATATACTGGATATCGTATCCGAGTTCCCGCAGGCGGGGAATCAGTGCGATATTCGGAGTAACATGACCGGCTGTACCGCCGCCGGTAAGAATAATTCGTTTCATAACGACCTCCAGTCAAGAAATGTTTGGATAGTTACAGTTTAACCGCTATTAAGAAAAAGTCAAGAAGGGACTTAACTGTTTCATGAGTGAAGAAAAGAAAAGGGAAAAATCGAAAAATAAAATTGTGCCGTTCGATTTTGGGAAAGACGCGCTGGAAAACCAGGAGGTGGACGAGCTGATCATAGAGAGCCTGAAAAAAGAGGCGGATGAGCTGGAAGAACGATTAAACAGTGATCCGGCTCTCATTGGCGTGGGCGCATCGGACGATCTCTTCCAGTCCATTGTGAACAAACTGAAAGAGCAGGGAATCTGGGAAGAGGATGAGAAGCCGTCAGAAAAAGATTCAGAGGAAGAAAAACAGTCTCCGGAAGGGACAATTACCGGAGCGGAAGCAGAATCAGCAAAGAATGCAGAGTCAAATTCCCAAAAGCAGAATCCTGCGGAAGATCCGGAAAATACAGATACAGCAGAAGTGCTTAACGGGCAGGATGCGGATAACAGTGAGAAACAGCAGGCCGACCAGCCGGACCTGGAGAGAATATACGAGATGCTGCCGGAGGAGGACCGGAAAGCAATGGAACTTGGCCGTCAGGTGGAGCGGCTGAATCAGGAGAAGACGAGAAAACGCCGCCGCAGAAGAAAGGTATGGAAACGTGTAAGTGTGGCAGCTGCACTCGTTGCGGTGTTGGGAGGCGTGAGTCTGACCAGTGAGGCAAACCGTAGGCTGGTGCGGAAGGCGTGGGATGCAATGGCTGCTAATTTGGGATTTAGAATTCCAACGAATTATATGGATGAAGAGGGAAGTGTCCGGAGCAAGAGTAAAGAGGAAATTGCTGCAATGGAAGACATCAGTAATTTGTTACAGGTGTCAGCAATTGACTTCGGTGATATGCCAAAAGAGATGACATTTTTAAATTATGTTTGTGAACTTAATTCTTATCAGGCAACAATGTTTTATTCTTATAAAGAAACCATAGTAAGCGTAAAAATAATAAAAAAGAATGAAGAAGGATCCTCTTACTATACATTGGATAATAATCCTGTTCTAGTTGAATCCATCACAAATGATCAAGACATTGATATTAAAATATGGAAAGCTAATATGGATTTAAGTCAGCCCATATACATAGCGGAAATGGAATATGAGGATTGTCGTTATATTATTAATGGTTTAAATTCATTTGAAGAATTGAAAAAAATAGTAAAATCATCGTATTTTTTATAATACTACGTAACAAAAATAAAATTAGATCGTTAATATTTTATGTAATTGGAAAAGAAAGGAGGGATGAAAATGAGGATTCGAAAAAAAACTATTATGTTGTTTTCTTTGCTTGTTTGTCTGATTATGAGTACAACAACTGTATTTGCAGCAGATGAACGAGTAGGCACAGTTGTGGATGGGTCAGTATTGACAGATGGAACGGAAGCGGAAGGCTTTTTTTATCCAAAAGCGAGAGGATCCATTTTAGCAAGCGGTTCAGGCGACATTTCAATTGTTGGCGGAAGAACTGTTAAAGTGTCTGGCGATACGACAGCGTACCGCACTGTAAGTAAAGTAAAAGTTACTTTATACTTGCAGCAGTTACAAGGCGGAAACTGGGTGACTGTTCGTACGTTAGGACCAAAGACGAATTACAACAGTTATTACGTATCCAACAGCAATACGTACTCTGTAGCCGGTGGCTATTATTACCGTGTCTATGGCGGACATACGGCTATTGACGGCAGTACATCAGAAGCCGGTACCAGCTACACGGACGGTGTCTGGGTGCCCTAAAAACAGTCTGCTTTCGGCAATACTTTCCTGCTGACTGTATTTTAACTCCGCGGGACGTATTGCCACCCCATTGCCGTTCTGTTTTAACACAGTCTGTGCAATGGAATTTTTACAAAAGATAAAAGAATAAGATTTTTGAATCGCAAAACACACTATTTAAGTAACCAGATGTAACGATTCAGAACCCCATGTCACAGAACTCTTTCTGAGAAGGATGCTCGCTGCGTTGCAGCTTCCGTCTGTGACTGATGAGGGTTATCATCCTCATAAAAATGTTCAAACATCCTTTGCAAATAGATTTGCACAGTCTGTTGAAACTTTTTTATGGGGTTCTGAACGGATACACAAAAATACAATCAACCGGAGGCAGTGCCGGCTATAGGCGATTCACAGCGGAAAAAGGGAATTCCGGCTGTGAAGGCACTGCTTTTGGAAATAAGGGGTAGGGAATAATGAAAATGAAATACTTTCGGTTTCTGTTTTGTGAAACCAGATCATGCTTTATGCATTTCGGTGAATTGAATGACACTCATATGGAGGAACATTTTTCATTTCTGTATTTAAAAGGAACGGAGGGGCTTGTGGATCAGATAGAAGAATCTGAGCACACGCTTTTTTTGTGCCCACAGCAGGTGAATCTGGTTGTTGCGGCGCGGGCAGATGTGGATACGAAACGTACACTGCAGCAGCTGCTGGAACGGGTGGCGGTGGATACGCTTGTGGTTCCGGAGGAAATGATGGAGAAGGAACGGGAACTGCTTCCTCTGATTTCGGAGAAAGCGGCGAATGTAATCCGTCTTTCTGCTGCGAAGGATGACCGCAGCGTCTGTCACGTTTCTGCGGCAGGGTGGAATTTTTTCCTGAAGTGTTATGAGGCTGGTTCGGTGGTGATGGTACATGGCGCAGACCTTGCATCGGAAAATGGATTTGAGGACTGTGTTATGAGCGTAAAAAACATGGATGCCGAAAAGATGTGCAGCAGAAGTGATTGTCCCGATGGATACGGATGTGCGCTGGGATGTACGCTGCATCAGGATTATGATGTCTGCAGATATCGCGATGCGGAAGGCGTAACTCCCACCGGAATTGTGATGATGTCCGGAGAAAGGAGTGCTGTGAGTCTCGATCTGATTCGAAAGGACTGGAGGGAGCAGTTTGGAAATCCGATGGATGATTTTCGATTTATCGGCCTGCCGGAGACAGTGGAGGATTCTTTGGCGGAGGATGAACTGCAGCAGCTTCCGGAGGATAATTACAAAAGATATTTTGTCGGTACGGAGAACTCTGTAAATGATGCGGCGATTGCCGGTATCTGCAGAGGCAAGTGGTATCATATTCCGGCTCTGATCGGACAGGAGCAGGGGATCTGCTGTGCAGGATTACTGAAGTATAAGGACTGAGCGTTCCGGATGTAAATATCCGGGCAGGAAGGTGCAGCCGATACGTGGGAAACATAACGGCTGCTCCTTTTGCGCCCGGTAAAATATTTGCGCAGCAGAGGATTCCACTGGTGCAATCCTCTGTATAGTGATAGAATAGAAATAAGAGGATGGCAGGGGTAAAAGCCTCTGGCTAAGGAATCTGCGGATCAGTTATGATCGGGGTTCTGCAGAAGGTTTTATGATTCATACAGAAAGGGGCGGACAGTATGAGACTTACTTTTCTTGGGGCGACACATGAAGTGACAGGCAGCTGTTTTTATCTGGAGGCGTGCGGAAAGAAGATACTGATTGACTGCGGCATGGAGCAGGGGCCGGATACGTTTGAGAATGCTGAACTGCCGGTGAAGGCAGGCGATATTGATATGGTGCTTCTGACGCACGCCCATATGGATCACTCGGGCAAGCTGCCGCTTTTGTATAAACAGGGATTTGGCAGTCAGGTTTTTGCCACAGCAGCAACGGCTGATCTGTGTGAGATCATGCTGCGCGACAGTGCGCATATCCAGATGTTTGAGGCAGAATGGAAGAACAGAAAGGGAAAAAGAGCGGGGCGCGAGATGGTGGTGCCGCTTTATGATATGGACGATGCGGAAGGCATTTTGAAATGTTTTGTGAGATGTGCTTATGATAAAGAAATCATCATTGCGGATGGTATCCGGATTCGCTTTATTGACGCGGGCCATTTGCTGGGATCTTCTTCCATTGAGGTATGGATCAGTGAAAACGGAGTGGAGAAGAAAATTGTGTTTTCCGGTGATATCGGTAATCTTGATCAGCCGCTGATCCGGGATCCTCATTACCCGACGGATGCCGATTATGTGGTGATGGAGTCGACTTACGGAGACAGAGGCCACGACAAGCCGGTGGATTATGCGCAGGCGCTGGCTGAAGTGATACAGCGCACCTTTGACAGAGGCGGAAATGTGGTTGTTCCTTCCTTTGCAGTCGGACGTACGCAGGAGATGCTGTATTTCATCCGTCATATCAAGCAGGAAAAGCTGGTGAAGAATCATGACGGCTTTGAAGTCTGGGTGGATAGTCCCCTGGCGAACGAGGCTACAAATATTTTCCGGGAACATATGTGGAGCGATTTTGACGAGGAAGCGACGGAACTGCTTCGGCAGGGTGTAAATCCCATCGGTTTTGAGGGATTGAAGACCTCCGTTACGAGTGAGGATTCTATCGCTATTAATAAAGATACGAAGCCGAAGGTGATCCTGTCGGCCAGCGGTATGTGTGATGCGGGCCGGATTAAGCACCATCTGAAGCATAATCTCTGGAGGCCGGAGTCCACGATTCTGTTTGTGGGATATCAGGCAGTGGGAACGCTGGGGCGTTCCATTCTGGATGGAGCACAGAAGGTAAAGCTGTTCGGAGAAGAAATTGAAGTGAAGGCTGAAATCCTGCGGCTTCCCGGCATCAGCGGCCATGCAGATAATCAGGGGCTGATCCGGTGGATCTCTTCTTTCAGGGAAAAACCGTCAAAAGTATTTGTGGTGCATGGTGAAGATACGGTTTGTGATATTTTTAAAAACCGGCTGCGGGATGAGCTGGGGCTGGATGCAGACGCGCCTTATTCTGGGACAGAATATGACCTGGCTCTGGGAAGATATATCTGTCAGACGGAACCGATTCCTGTCCGGAAGGAAGCTGCAGCTGCAGCAGCCACCGCAAAAGTGACGAAGACGTTTGCAAGACTTCTGGCTGCCGGTCAGCGATTGATCGGTGTGATCCGGAAGAATGAAGGCGGAGCCAACAGAGATCTTGAGAAATTTACAAAAGAAATTCATGATCTGTGCGATAAGTGGGAACGATGAGTTTCGGGGAAGAAAATCTGCGGCAGTTTCCGGAAGAAAAATCTGCTGCCGGGAAAAAGGACAGATGAAAGAAAATGACAGCGGGGTAAAAGCTGCGGTGCAGAAGAAGTATGGATTGGGTGAAAGGACGGAAGGATGAATTACGTTAAGGAAAAACAGACGGGAAGAGGGCGGAGAAAAGCAGGACGAATGATCTGCTGCAGCGTGATGGTTTTTAGTGCGGTACTGATGGGAATCTGTACGACGGGCTGCGGAATTGTGGAGCGCGTGAAGTACGAATGGTCCGGATCCGGCGTGGAGGGCTGGGAAAATGCTGCTCTTGAGGAAGGGATTGTAACGAATGTGGAAGAATATTATTATGATCACCTTTCCGATGAACTGCGTGAGGCTTACCGGGAAATCTATGTGCGCGTAATGCGCGGAGAAGATACTGGAGATTTTATGTCTTCGATCAGCGTGGATGATTTCTGGACGGCTTATTACGCAATGCTGGCCGATCACCCGGAAATTTTCTGGCTGGGTTCCAGTGCACAGGTAGAAGAATCGGGGCTGACGGGCAGTGTTGTTTCTTATAACCTTGAAGTGGCGATCCCTGCGGAGGCGCGGGATTCCATGCGTCAGCAGCTGGAGGCAGCGGCAGATGCGTGCATCAGTCAGATTTCTCCGGAAGCATCGGACTATGAAAAAATAAAGTATGTCTATGAATACATCATCAACACAACGGATTACAGCGCAGGCAGTGCGGATTCGCAGAATATTCAGAGCGTACTTCTGTATCATTCTTCTGTGTGTGCGGGATATTCAAAGACTTTTCAGTATATCCTCAACCGAATGGGGCTGTTCTGTACGTATATAACGGGAAAAACAACGAATGGCGGAGAGCACGGATGGAACATGGTACGGATTGACGGGCAGTACTATTACGTGGATGTGACGTGGGGAGATCCTGTTTTTGCGAATCAGATGGACGCTTCCGGCAGCAACGTAACGAACTACAATTATCTGTGCTGTACAGAGTATGATCTGTTCAAGACACATATTCCGGATGATTCCATAGAACTGCCATCCTGTACTTCCGATGCCTATAATTATTATAAGCTGACAGGGCGTTACTATGAGAATTTTGATTATAATACGATTTATAATGTTCTCATGGAATCCGTCTGGGCAGGAGAAACAAATATTGTGATGAAATTCGGAAGCCGGGAGGCGTATGAGACGGCACAGTATGAACTCTTTTCCAACAATATGCTGAAAGATCCGGGCGAGTACCTGATGGAAATCAACGGAGTGAATTCCTGGAATTACAGATATAATACGGATGACAATTTTTATCTGATCACACTGTACTGGTATTGATGACAGATAATTCAGGTCGAACGCACGTGAGATCTGGCACACGGTTCTGGGCAGCTGAAAGGGGCAGTTGCAGAATAAGTACAAAGGGATTTCTGGTATCCGGGTGTACACATGTCAGGAAGACAAGGTGAACACCGGATACAGAAATTCCTGAAAACTATTCTGCAACGGCCCCTTTGTCCTGCAAAATCCTTTTTCGTGACTGTTTACTACTGCTGTTGCTGCTGCAGAGCCAGTTTCAGTCCTTTTGTCAGCTGATCCGGGCAGGATGTGGGACGGAAGCCGCATTTGATGCCTTCCAGACGGCTGATGGCTTCTGATACCTTCATTCCTTCCACGAGCCGTGCAACACCCTGTGTATTGCCGGAACATCCGCCGATGAATTCAACAGATTTGATGGTATCTCCATCCAGCTCAAAATGAATTTCCTGTGAACAGACCCCTTTTGTTTTGTATACAAACATGTTCTTCTCCTCCTGTTTTTGCTTTTTCACCTTTATCGGGACTTTTCCGCTTTGCGGAAAGGCTGATTCAGTATTTCTGCAGACAGTATAGCCTTTTTTGACGAGGGATTCAAGAGGATTTTCCGTCTGCAGATAGATGGACTGATTTTGTTGGATATCAGCAGGTTAACAGATGGAATAAATGTTCTTTATATGCTGCTGCATTTACGGTAGAACAGATCGTTGCGTTACTTGGCTTGTGAAGCTGATGATGCTTATCAATAGAAAAGTATCCATATGCCACACCGAGGTTCAGTTCAATTTCGCAGTAAGCATCGTACACATTTTCCATAATTTCCGGATAGAGGCAGGCCATCATAATAACACTGTCAATGATTCCGAAACTGTCATGGCCGAATTTTTTCTGATCATAGGCCCGCAGTGACTGTGTGCAGCGATAGCAGAAGTCGGCAACCGGGTGATGTTTTGAAAGTAAAAATTCCACATCATCGGGAGTAATTTCTGTTCCGCAGCGGGCAACATCCCAGGTTACCCATACAGCGTTGAAGCCTGCTTTTAATACTACACTGGCAGCTTCCGGATCTACATAAACATTAAATTCCGCAGCGGGTGTGGCATTCCCCTGATCCATTCCGGTACCGCCCATAATCCAGAGCTTTTTCACCTTTCTGGCAATCTCCGGTTCTTTTAAATATGCCATGGCAATATTGGTAAGCGGTCCAAGTGTAATGATTTCCAGTTCATCGGGATTCGACATAACGAGATCTATGATGGCATCAATGGCATGTTCTTTTTGCTTCTGATGAGCAGGATCCGGCAGATGCATTTCGCCCAGTCCATCACTTCCGTGTACGTAATCAGCGGTATAGAGCTTTTCCCGGATCATAGGGCGAGCCATTCCGCCATATACCGGCGGGAAATAGGTATTTGCAACTTCTGTAGCGATCAATGCATTTTTTACACACAGATCGAGTGATACATTACCACAGACAACAGTAATGGCTTCTACATGAACTGTTTCAGTGGCACGCAGTGCAGAAATGATAGCCCAGACATCATCTGAGCCGGTATCCGTATCAATAATTAATCGACGCATTTTATACCTCCAGTATTTTATTTTTTATATGCAAAACTCTTTCCTTCTGCCCGGGGAGCCCGTGACTTTTTAGATGAAAATATCAGAACAATTAATGTTATAAAATAGGGTGATATTTTGAGAAATACGGGCGGTATTGTGGACAGGGAAGGCCACAATGTGGAAATCTGGGCAATTGTCAGTGCAAATCCAAAGAACAATGTCGCAAGAAGTACTCCAAAAGTCCTCCATTGTCCGAAAATAAGACCTGCAAGAGCAATAAACCCAAGACCATTCACATCTCCTGTGGACTGACCGGCAACGGTAAGTGCATATATTGCACCGCCAAGACCTGCAAATGCACCGGAAATCAGTACTCCCGAATAACGGATTCGTGCAACATTAATACCGGCTGCCTCAGCGGATTCCGGGTGTTCGCCGCAGGCTCTCAGTCTCAACCCGTATGGTGTCCGTTCAATTATATACCATGTAATCACAGTGAGTGCAAAAACGATCCAGGTTGTCGCATACGTATTCCGGAAGAACACAGGACCGATAATCGGAATAGATGACAATACGGGAATGCTGAAGCGCGGCAGACTGTTGATAATAACAATGCTTACACCGGCAATCTGCCGTGACAGATAAACGCAGAGTGCGGCTGCCAGAAGATTAAGGGCAGTGCCGCTGACGGTCTGGTTTGCATTTAAATTGATACTGGCAAAAGCCAGAAGGAATGAAAACAGGATACCTGCGATAACAGCCAGTATGATTCCGATTACGACAGCTGCAGTATAACCGTAAGTTCCTGAAAGCAGTGTGACACTTAATACACTGACCAGAGCACCAAATATCATCATACCATCGAGGGCAATATTAATAATTCCGCTTCTCTCCGCAAACATACCGCCCAGTGCCGTGATCAAAATCGGAATGGTATAAGAAACGGCGTACGGAGCCATATTCAGAATGGTTTCCATGTTCTTTACCTCCTTGTTCCTTCTGCTTTTTCTTTCCGGTGTCTGAACCAGGAAGAAATACGGTCAAAATAAATGTCTACCAGTTTACTGATTGCTGCAAAATAGATGATAATTGCAATGATGGTATCCGCAATTTCAGGTGCAATGTGTGTCATGGCGTTCATAAATCCCTTTCCGGTTTGCAGAATTGCAAAGAAGATGGAAGAGAATATGACACCGACAGGGGATAAGCCGCCTAATAATGCAACTGCAATTCCGTCAAAGCCCTGGGAGGGCTGCACTCCGATACGAATGGATGCAGAATATCCGCAATAATAAACAACTCCTGCAGCGCCTGCCAGCGCGCCTGCAATTGCCATTGAGAGAATAGAATTTTTCCGTACATTAATACCGCCATATTCGGCAGCTTCCGGACTGAACCCTACAGCACGCATACTGTATCCGGTTACGGTATATTTCAAAATAAAATGGACCAGTACAACAGCAGCCAGCGCGAGAATAAATCCCCAGTTAAAGCTTGTACTTTCTGTCAGAGAAAACAGCCATTCGGAACGAAGAGAGGCAGCATCCGGAATGGTTTTTGATTCGGTTACCATTGAGGGCGACTGAAAGAAGTCTGATACGACGTAGTATACGGTCCAGTGGGCAATCCAGTTCATCATGATTCCGGAAACCACTTCGTTCACATTAAATTTTGATTTCAGGTACCCCTGTATTCCGCCGTATACAGCTCCGGAGAGGACTCCGGCCAGAACAACTGCAGGGAGAAGGATGAATCTTGGAGCATCCAGTGAAAGGGCTGTAATGACGGACATCAGTCCGGCTATCATCATCTGACCGGTAGCGCCAATATTGAAAAGCCCGGTTTTGTAGGCAAAAGTAACAGAAAGCCCTGTGAATATGAGTGGAATTGCACTGGAAAAGGTGTTGAAGAGCCTTTTCTTTGTCAAAAGCCCGCCCTGAAACAGAAGCTTAAAACATTCCAGTGGATTTGCTCCGCTGAGCAGCAGAAGAACAGTTCCAACAAGGAATCCGAATAAAATTGCCAGAATGGACACCAGAAAAGGTCTTAATTTGGAAAGCTTTAATTTTTTAAGCATTTTTTTCCTCCTTTCCGGAAATTCCGGCCATCATAAGTCCTACATTTGACTCGTTCGCTTCTGACTGCGGCAGTTCTCCTACCAGATGACCGCGGTTAATGGCAAGGATACGGTCAGATAATTGCAGTACTTCATCCAGTTCCAGCGAAACAAGCAGGACAGCTTTTCCGCTTTTCCTCTCTTCCAGAAGACGTTTATGTATGTATTCAATAGATCCGACATCCATTCCGCGGACCGGCTGAACAGCTATAAGCAATTGATGGGGCTTTTCCATTTCACGCCCTACGATAGCCTTCTGCTGATTTCCTCCGGACAAACTTCCGGCCATGGATATTCCGCCTTCACTGGAACGGACATCAAAGTGCTGAATAATTCTTTCGGAATATTCATGGATTTTATCACGCTGCAATATTCCATGTTTTGAAAAGGGTTCTCTCTGACATGACCCGAGAATCATGTTGTCTTCTACGGTAAAGTCAAGAACGAGTCCTCTTCTCTGGCGATCTTCCGGAATATGCGATATACCGGAGTCAATACGTTGCTGAACAGTACAGCTGGTGATATCCTTTTCATTCAGAAAAATTTTTCCGCCGGCAACTGATCTCAGACCGGTAATTGCTTCGACCAGTTCATTTTGTCCGTTTCCGTCAACACCGGCAATTCCGACAATTTCACCCTGATGAACTTCAAAGGAAAAATGATCAACAGCCAGTGCACCTAATTCATTTTTCACACAGAGATCTTCCACTTTCAGGACACAGGTTCCGGGTTCCTGAGCTTCTTTTTCAATGTTAAAATTCACCTGGCGCCCTACCATCTGGTCGGCCATGTGCTGGGAGCTTGTTTCTGCCACGGAAACCGTATCTATTACCTGGCCTCTTCGTATAATCACACAGCGATCAGCCACCTGTTTAATTTCTTTTAATTTGTGAGTGATCAGGATAATAGATTTTCCCAGTGATGCCAGATTTCGCATGATTTTCATCAGTTCATCAATTTCTTTTGGCATGAGGACAGCTGTCGGTTCATCAAATATCAGGATATTTGCATTGCGGTAGAGCATTTTCAGAATCTCCGTGCGCTGCTGCATACCAACCGTAATTTTTTCAATTTTGGCTTCCGGATCAATTTCAAGACCATATTTTTCTGAGAGTTCTTTTACACGGGCGGAGGCTTTCTTCAGATCCATCCCCAATCCCCTGCGTGGTTCCATCCCAAGTACAATATTTTCTGTCACCGTAAAATTATGTACCAGTTTAAAATGCTGATGAACCATACCGATTCCAAGTTTGTTTGCTTCTGCAGGATTTTTTATATGGACTTCTTCTCCATTAACCAGAATCTGTCCTGAGTCAGCTTTATATATTCCCATAAGAATATTCATCAAAGTGGTTTTTCCAGCTCCGTTTTCGCCAAGCAGAGCAAGAATTTCACCTTGATGAAGCTGAAGGGAGATATGATCATTGGCACGCAATCCGGGAAAATCTTTTACAATATCCCGCATTTCCAATACAATTTTGTCATTCATACATTTTATCTCCTTGGATGATGTTAAAAATAAGAGGGGGAAAAAGCAGAATTCCCCGTTGCCTTTTCCCCTCTAAAAAATCAATGGATGAGAACCATTACCTTTAGTTCCATTTTGTAACATCAACCATCTCTTTGCTGACTACGTATTCACCAGAAGCAATTTTCTCTGTCATTTCGTCCACAAGTGCCTGTGTTTCTTCGCTGAAGTTCGGATTCACTTCAGGGCATCCGAGCGCGCCGTCTGCAACGCCAAGAACGAGGTATTCTCCACCGGGATAATTGCCGTCAAGGTACTGCTCAATAACGTGGTAAGCAGAATTGCCGACCTGCTTCATTGTTGTTGTCATAGTCACAGAGGATTCCCCATCGGATAAAAGTCCGTCATTATACTGGTCAGAATCACATCCGATTACCCATACGGATTCACCGTTTTCTGCACGTGTTTTTGCTTCGTTGAAAGCGCCAAGGCTTGTGCTGCCGGCAGCTGCATAGATCAGGTTGATTCCATTTTCGTACATCTGAGCAGCAATCTGCTGTCCGAGAGCAGCGTCACTGTATGTACCGCTCCATACAAAATTGTCAGCATTCAGGCGAACATTTGCTCCGTAATTTTCATTTGCGTAGATAACACCCTGCTTAAAACCGGTAATGAAAAGCTTGGTGTGATCTGTTTCCACTCCGTACAAACCGCCGAATTCGCCTTCCTTTAACTGAACGGCAGCACCAAAGCCTGCCAGGAATCCACCCTGCTCAGCGTCATAATCGATTGCAACCGTATTGTCTGCAATATAATATGTGTCTGCACCTGCTTCCCATGGAGCGGTATCGATGGTTATGAACATAACATCCGGATAAAGACTCTGAGCTTCGAAAGCTGCCTGCTGGAAACTGAAACCAGGCATTACAATCATATTGTATCCGGCATCAACAAGATTTCCGACAGCTTCAAGGGTAGCAGTGGTAGAATCCTCTGCAGACTGCAGGTATCCTACTTCAATTCCGAAATCAGCTTCTGCTTTCTGAAGACCTTCCCATGCAGACTGAATAAATGATTTGTCATCGATGGAAGACGTTCCGCAGCAAAGTCCTACTTTCAGATCGTCAGCTTCTGCACATACGCTCATTGATGCACACGCTAACATCATGCCCATTGCTAAAACTCCAGTAACAATTTTTCTCATTTTTCTTCCTCCTTTTCGCTGAATTCATAATTTTTACGTAACTATTCAGCTATTTCAACACCATTATATAAATTTTTCTTGACATTTATGTAGGACAAATGTCATATTAGTAAGATAATATTGAAACAAACAGAGGGGTAGAATTACGCTATGATAAATGCACAGGATTTGTGGAATCAGTTTGCAATTACAGAGAAAGATTATGTGCCGGAATATTATGAACCAGGTGAAGTTGTAATAAAGCAGGGATGTCCGGCAGAGTACCTCAGGTTGATTGTTCGGGGATCTGTTAATATCCCGGTAAATGCTTCCAATGGAAATGAATATTTGATCCGTTATTCCCTGATGGACAGTATTCTTGGAAACGTAGAATTATTTACAAACGATTCTTCTTATATATATGGTGCAACTGCGGTGACAGAATTGGAAGTGGCTGCGATACCGATGCAGCGGGCCAGAGCGCTGCTGGAGGAAAACTTTCTTTTTTTCAGGCGTATTGCAGAGGATCTTGCCTGTAAAATGAAACGTACAACGCAGGATATTCTTGCGGCCCAGACCCGCACGGCAGAAGAACGACTTTGCTTTTATTTGCTGGAAATGGCAGAGGATGATATTTATAAAGCGCCATTGACAACGGCAGCCAGTTCTACGGGAGTGACATACAGACATACCTGGCGTATGATGCAAAAGCTGTGTGAAGACGGGCTCCTTTCGAAAGAGCAGGATGGATATCATATTACAGACAGACAGGCACTAACGGAACGTGCCTGGAAATCAGGCTGATGTGCGGGCGCTGTTTTGACACGTGTACTATTTGATGTTATGATAATCAGAGATTTCAGTAAGGAATTCAGAAATTAAAGGAGAAAACAGAATGAGAACAGTTGGAATTATCGGGGCTATGGATGTGGAAGTGGAACGCCTGAAAAATGATATGGCAGTGCAGCGGGAAGTGAAAAAGGCCAATATGGTATTCTGTGAGGGTGTGTTGATGGGACAGCCTGTTGTGGTAGTGCGCAGCGGAATCGGAAAGGTGAATGCTGCGGTGTGTACCCAGATTCTTGTGGATGAGTTTCAGGTGGATGCGGTGATTAATACGGGAATTGCAGGTTCGCTGAATGCGGATATCAATATCGGAGACATTGTTGTTTCTACGGATGTGCTGCATCATGACATGGATGCGGTTAATTTCGGATATCCACTGGGACAGATCCCTCAGATGGATGTATTCTCTTTTCAGGCGGATCGGGAGCTGGCGGATCTGGCGGAGAAGGTTTGCCATGAGGTAAATCCGGAAATCGGTGTTTTTCGCGGCAGGGTTGTCAGCGGGGATCAGTTTATTGCAGACAGAGCGGTGAAAGACAGGATCACGGAAGAGTTTCACGGCTTCTGCACAGAGATGGAGGGAGCCGCAATTGCTCAGACTGCTTATCTGAATGAGATTCCTTTCGTTGTGATCCGGGCTATTTCGGATAAGGCAGATGACAGTGCTACGGAAGACTATCCGACGTTTGAAAAAAAGGCGGTTGAGCACAGTGTCCGTCTCGTGGAAGGTCTGCTGAAGGAGATGGCGAAGTAAAAGAAGAAAAAAGTGAATATGGAATCTCCACCGGAAAATCGTCATCAGCTCTCCTGTTTTTCACGGCGAAGAATTGTTCTCAACTGAGAAATTACTATAAAACGGGACATTTTCGTACATAAAAAAGAGATGAATTTGTCGAACGATTTTTCTTTGCAAGCAAAAAAAATCCGGCTATAATGACGGTACTTGAGCGGGAGCAGCGAAAGGCGCCGTCGCGGATGCAGTGTCATCTGTCCGAAAGGGACTGCAGCGCTCAGATGATTTTCAAAAAAGGGGGATTCCATATGTTACAGTTCATCATGGATCGAAATTTATTGCTTTACGTACTTACCGCAGCCTGCATCATCGGTGTGGCCAGTCAGATGATTTTGAAACAGATTTACGAAAAACTGATAAGAGATACAAAAAATACGGGAGACACGGACGGAAGATTTCAACAACAGCTCCGGCAGCGTTTTCAATACTGTGTTCATCTGAATGAAAAGGTAGGCGATGTACAGGCTCTGATCAGGAAGGGACTGATTGAGTACAGGTTCTGGGGTATGGGCCTGCATCAGTGGAACCGTCTCGGCATCCAGTGCCTGATTGTCAGTCTCCTCTGCGCATTCGCGGGAACCATGGTGAGAATCCAGAATGGCAGTACTGTGGCGGCTGGCAATGTGTATTTCTGGATGGGTCTGGCAGCGGCAGCGCTGACGGCAGCGGCGTATGGAATATCTGACAGCAGATATCGTCGGGAGTGCCTGGAAGTGCGCCTGGTGGATTATCTGGA
This sequence comes from Candidatus Choladocola sp., assembly GCA_034093895.1. Classification (GTDB taxonomy): domain Bacteria; phylum Bacillota; class Clostridia; order Lachnospirales; family Lachnospiraceae; genus Choladousia. Next base: position 30,397 of record JAXEBU010000163.1, read on the forward strand.
AAACAGTGGTGCGGCCAGAGATTACAGCGAGAGTGCTGATGAGGAATACGACAGGGATTACAGCAGTACTGCAGAAAGTACGACGCCGATTATGTCTGTAACAGACGGACGGAAGGCGAAACGCAGGGCCAGAGCGGAGAGCGCCGTTGCGGTGGAGACGAGAGCACAGAAGGAAAAACGGGATTTGAAAGAAAATCTGGCGCGGATGAAAGCAGGCATGCAGGAGACTGCCGCCGAAAGGGAGCGAAATGCCGACGTTCTGCGGCAGATGGATCCAAAAGAGCAGGAAAGGATTCTGCGCGAAGTCCTGAAAGAATACCTTTCGTGATGGCATTGAGCCGTGCCGTCCGCAGAGGCACGCGGACCGCGCGAAAGAGCGGACTGTGTGTATTCTGCGGAGGATAGGGCGAGAGCCCGCGACCGAGACGAAGCGAAGCGGAGACGAGGTTAGCACGGCTCAATGGAGAAAGAAGAAGAGAATTTAGTCTTGCAGAAGATTAACATGTCTGATAAAATAGGAAAAGCAAATAGGGGGATGTTATGAAGGTGGGCATCATGCCGTTTTTCATAATATCCTCCTGCTGTTTGTATGTACAGAGTGGAGAAATTCGTTTTGCCGGGCAGACAGCAGCGGCATGAAAATATGCAGTATGGAGGGAGAAAAGATATGAAGATTGTGTTTCTGGAAGCGGACAGTCTTGGCGACGATATGAGTTTTGAGCGTTTTTTTGAATTGGGTGAAATAAATGTGTATGGTGAGACGCAGCTGGAGCAGGTGCCGGAGCGTATTGCGGAGGCAGATGCGGTGCTGGTCAACAAGCTTCCGATGAATGAGTCCACACTGAAAGATGCCAAGTATCTGAAGTACATCGGGGTAACCGCGACGGGCACCAACAATATTGATTTTGAATATACAAACAGCAGAGGAATTACCGTTACGAATGTGGCCGGGTATTCCACCGATGTGGTTGCACAGCATACTTTTGCAATGGTTCTTTATCTGATGGAGCATCTGCGCTATTATGATGATTACGTAAAATCCGGCGATTATGTGCATTGTAAATCGTTCTGCCACATGGATCGCAGATTCAATGAGCTTGCGGGAAAAACGTGGGGAATTATCGGCCTTGGAGCCATCGGAAAACGTGTGGCTCAGATTGCGGAGGTGTTCGGCTGCCGCGTGATTTACTGTTCTCCATCGGGAAAGAATAACAATACAGACTACAGGCAGGTGGACTTTGATACACTTCTGGCAAAATCAGATATTGTATCTGTCCATACTCCGCTGACGGAAAAAACACATCATATGATGGATTACGATGCATTCTGCAAAATGAAAAAGAGCGCCATTTTCATTAATGTTTCCCGTGGACCCGTTGTGGACGAAAAGGGATTGCAGAAGGCACTGCACAAAGAGAAAATTGCGGCTGCCGGCCTGGATGTGCTGGAGCATGAGCCCATGAGTAAGGACTGCCCGCTGCGCAAGTTTGAGGACAGTGACAGGCTGCTGATCACACCGCACATTGCATGGGCGGCTGTGGAAGCGCGTACCCGTCTGCTGGATGAGGTATGGATGAATCTGGATGCTTACCTGAACGGGGAAGAGAGAAACGTATGCGGAAAGCATTGAAAAACCGGTATCCCCGGAGGTTGTTGGATAGAGTAGAGAGGCTGAAGAAGAATTGAGTAATATTGTGGCAGCGGGACGCGGAGATTGTCCCGATCATACGGGAAAATGGAAACATACGGAAAACGGACGCGGTACCGTTGTCGGTCTGATGGAAAAAGGAATTGCTGTTGCGGTGGTGGCCGGAATGCTGATCTGGTATTGTGCCCATCCGGCGTATTACGGAGATGAAGGAAATAAAACACTGCTTTCCAGCAGCCGAACGTGGTTTATGATTCTGGCATCAACCTGTCTGCTTGTTCTGTATCTGACACCAAACCGCCTTTCGGACCGCAGAAACCGGATTGCCGGGTGGAGTTGGTTCGTGCTTTCTCCGTTTGCAGTTTATTTTTCTCTGCTGTATCTGAATGCCAGGAAGTTTAAAATCAAATTCACGGAACTGAATCACATTGCACTGGGATTTACGTTCTGGTTTCTGTTCCTTGTGCTGCTTGCCTTTCTGGTGATTACCGGCAGTATCCGTGCGTCGGTTATTTTTCTGGCAGTGGCAGTGGCAGTACTGGGGATTGCCAACCGGTTTGTGATTTCTTTTCGCGGAACGGCTATTTCAGGTGCAGACCTGTTTTCCCTGAAGACAGCCGTATCGGTGGCGTCGGGCTATACTTATAAAACGGACTGGTACATATTTTCAGAAGTATTCCTGACAGCTGCGATCTGCGGAATCAGTCTGAAAATCCGGAAATTCCGGCCGTTTCACTGGAAAAGACGGATGTTGCTGCTGGCGGTATGGCTGCTGGCAGCCGGGCTGTTTTACCACATCTGCTGTCAGACTTCTTTCCTGGAGGATCACGATATCCGGTCGGGTGGATTTACCCATCAGCTGCGGTATAAGCAGTATGATATGCTCTTCACAACGCTGTGCACCTGCTTTTATCTGGCGGCAGACAAGCCGGACGGTTATTCGCTGCAGCGTGTACAGGAAATTGCACAGGATTATATCGGAGCGGAACAGACTTCTGAGACAGGAAACGCATCGGGAGCCGGTCTGGCTTCGGTGCAGACACCGAATCTCATTGTGATTATGGATGAGTCCCTTGCAGATTATACAGACATCGGAAACGGGCTGGAGTATTCTGAGGATTATATGCCGTTCATGCGCAGCCTGACGGAAAATACAATCAAAGGTACGGCGTATGCGTCCATTTTCGGGGCAAATACGGCAAACTCGGAATATGAATTTCTGACAGGGAACACCATGGGCTTTCTGCCGCAGACATCGGTGGGATTTAATCTGTTTGTCCGGGGCGACATGCCGTCCCTCGCGTCGGAGGTCAAAAGCGAGGGATACAATACGCTGGCCATGCATCCGTATCGCGGAACAAATTACAGAAGAAATATTGTCTATCCGCAGATCGGATTTGACCGGTATTATGACAGAACCAGTTTTTCGTCACCTGAATATATCCGGCAGTATATATCCGATCAGAGCCTTTTTGACCGAATCATAGAGGAATTTGAAGAGAACAGGGACAGCGGGAAGCCGCTGTTCAGCTACAATGTCACCGTTCAGAATCACGGTGATTACCTGAAAAGCAATCAGGAAAACCTGGACGATTCCATCTACATCAAAACGCCGGGGGTCAACGAGACGAAGACACAGCAGTATGCGAATCTCATAAAAGCTACGGATGATGCTTTCCGTAATCTGATAACATATTTTTCCGCGCAGGAAGAGCCGGTCGTTGTGGTGATGTTCGGCGATCATCAGCCGAATCTGGGTGAGGCGACATACAGCTGGCTGATTGGGGATGAAGAAAAGCTGACGTCGGAAGAGCTGATGGAGAAATACAAAGTTCCGTTCATTGTATGGGCAAATTACGATATTGAAGAGGAGACGATCGAAAAAACAAGCCTGAATTATCTGTACAGTATTCTGGCAGACCGGCTGAATCTGCCAATGACGGGATATCAGAAATATCTGCTGGATCTCAGTGAGGAAATTCCTGTGCTGGCAGCAGGCGGATACTGGACAGCGGACGGGGATTTTTATGAGCTGGATGACCGCACATCTCCTTATTATGACAGAATAAATGAATACCATATTCTGGAATACAATTACATATTCGGAAAAGACAACAGATGTCTGGAACTGTTTACACTGGATTGTGATTCCGAACAGGCATCGTGAGAAAAGGGGATTGAGCCTTCAGCGCTCAATCCCCTTTCTTGCCGGAAGCCCCCGGTCAAAAGGATGTTTTCTTTTTCTGATTTCAGAGACATAATCGGCAGTTTCAATCAATGCAGGGCTGGGATCCTGTCCGGTGAGGATGACTTCCAGTTTTTCAGGCTTGCTTTTCAGGAAATCAAGCAGAAGCGTTTCATCCAGCAGACCGGCCCGGATTGTATAGATCACTTCATCGAGAAACAGAACATCAAACTGTTCCTCGCATGCCTGACGCGTTACCCTGCGAAACTGCTCTTCATAAAATTTTTTCCTTTCTTTTTTTTCTTCCGGAGTCATCCGGAAACTGAATTTTTCCTGAGAAAGGCCGTCGACAAACGTAATACGGTCACAGAGCTTCAGGACACCGCGTTCACTGGTGGAATTGTCCTTCATGAACTGATAGATCAGCACACGTCCGCCGGCCCCGGCTGCACGGGCACAGAGCCCCATTCCTGTTGTCGTTTTTCCTTTGCCGTCTCCGCAGTAGATGTGGATCAGACCGGTAGAAAGCTTTTCTTCCATATAAAAATACCATCCTTAAATTATCCTTTAATCTTTGAAAAACATGAAATTTCATGTTTTCATTCTGTATTTTATGATACCAGGGTCAAAAGTTATTAACCACGATGTGCTTGCACAGGAGTGGTTATATGACTTAATGACCCGCCGCGATATCATAGTTGGGGCTTTTGCCCCCAACATCATTTTATCATTGTATGAAAAAATTTAAAACATTATTTCGGAAAACACTGTTAAAAAAGACAGATTAAAAACACGAAAAAAACTGTTTTTGTAAAAAATAATGTAGTTAGAACGAAAATACAATATGAAAATATATAAAAAACAGGTAATACTGTTGTTTAATTTTGGTAAAAGTATTAGAATGTAATTAATTGGATTTAATAAAAAAGATATGGAGAATACAGGAGGGAAAAAATGAACAGAAAAAGAATCAATAGACACAGGTATCCTTTGTCATTAAGATTTCTGGCTATGATGCTGGCTCTGTCGATGATGCTGACATCGTCCGGATTTCAGGTGCTGGCAGAAGAGGCAGTGACAGAAAGTCAGACAGATTCGGCAGCCCGGCAGGTCGCAGAGGAAGAAGCAGCACGTCAGGCGGCAGAAGCGGCAGCGGCCCAGCAGGCCGCAGAAGAAGAAGCAGCGCGCCAGGCGGCAGAAGCGGCAGCGGCGCAGCAGGCAGCAGAGGAAGAGGCAGCACGTCAGGCGACAGAAGCGGCAGCGGCGCAGCAGGCAGCAGAGGAAGAAGCAGCGCGTCAGGCAGCAGAAGCGGCAGCGGCGCAGCAGGCAGCAGAGGAAGAGGCAGCGCGCCAGGCGGCAGAAGCGGCAGCAGCCCGGCAGGCGGCAGAGGATGCAGAAGCAGCCAGATTGCAGCAGCAGGCAGAGGCGGGGACACAGCAGACAGCAGGAACAGAAACGTCTTCTTCCGAAGAAAAAACACCTGTAATGGCAGGAAGACTTGTCCTGAAAGTGGATGCTGTATCTGTACAGGAACCGGGAGCACCGGCAAAGCTGAAGGCAGAATACGGACTGGGTGCAGAATGTCCGCTGGCATCCGTAGAGACGAGACTGTACGTATGGAACAGCAATGTACAGTTCCCGCAGTTTGTGAACGGTGTGTACACCGATGTAAAGAGCGGACGTACCTTCACAGTAAAGAAAGACTCCGAAGGAGATCTCTATATTGAGTATATTCTGAAAGCAGGTGAAAGCTTCAGCCAGGAATTCCAGTTTACAGATTCCAGCGTGGAGCCGGGAACATCTGTTACTTTTGATGCGGTAATCTGTGCAATCGGTGAGATTCCCACAGATAACAGTATTCAGACCGCACCGGGCAAAGTGACGTATGCGCTTCCGGCCGCCGAGACCGATGTGCCGGAGGAGGCAGAAGAACCGGAACTCATTCCGGTTGAGAGCGAAGCGCCGGTAGAATCAGAAGAAACTCCGGAATCAACCGAATCTGAAAAAGCGCCGGAATCAGCTGAAGAAAACGAAACAGTTGCCGCACATGCCGTAGCGTTCTATGTATCAGAGGGCGCTGCAGTAACCGTAGACGGTGAGGATGTGACCAATGCCACTGCACCGGCTCAGAACGGAACCATCGTATTCTGCGTGACGGCTGCAGAGGGATATGAGATCACAGAGATCCTTGCGGACATCACAACTCCGGTCAAATCAACCGGAAACGACGGCGAATACATGATCGAAAATATCGCGGATGATCAGACCGTAGTAACCGTTACAGCACAGGCACTGGAGACGGAAACGGAAGCCGGGACAGAGAGTGAAACGGAAATCGAAAGTAAGACAGAGACCGAGACGGAAATCGAAAGTGAGACTGAGACAGAGTCCGAAACGGAAACAGAAATCGAATACGGAACAGAGTTCACGTATTCCGATGGAAATGTGACGGTTAAGGCAGTGGCAGCTCTGGAAGCTAGAATTCCGGCAGATGCGCAGCTGAGGGCGGAGTATGTTCCGGCAGGAAGTGCAGAGTATAATGAAGCGGTGACATTGATGGAGAGCCAGATGGCAGTTCCGGAAGGATATGAGGCTGTATATGATATTTACGATGTCTATTTCCTGGCAAATGGAAAAGAAATAGAACCAGAGGAAGGTCTTGTTACTGTAACAATGGAATTTGCAACTCCTATTTTCGAAGACGTGAATGGCGAAGGGGAGGAATACTCTGTATTGCATATCTCTGATGACAATCAGGTAAGTGATGTTACTGACAATATCGATGTGAACAAAGATGGGTCTGTCGATGCTGTGGGTTTTACTACAGATAGTTTTTCTTTGGTTGTAAACCGGGTGACAGTACGATTATTAGGTGCACCAGGTACGAATTATGGTTTTGAGGCAAGCTACAATATTGAAACAAACAGGATTACCTGGACGCTGGATCTTGATCCGGCTAATACAGGCGTAATAATTAAGCCGACCGTTCCGGAAGGTGTAAGTATTGTGGGAACTCCGGTCTTCCGGTATAAAGACAGCGATGATTCAGAGCATACGCAGGTGATTGACTTTAATGCAGAAGGAATTAATGTGACGATACCGGAAGGAGCAATCGCTGCATCCTGGGAATTTGAAACAGGGGTGTCGACTGAATTGATGACAGACAATTCTGCTGAAGTGACAGTTTCTGTTGCAGTAACGGATACTGATGGAAATCTGATATCATCTTTGTCGGAAACGGTGACGGGCTCAGATATTCCTGATAAATCACATCGCATTGAAGACAATAAAATCAGTTATACTCTTCTGGTTGACGGAACGCCGTATGTGGAAGGAACAGAAATCAGCCGTGACTCAACAGTTACGGTAAAACTGAAATATAACTTCTATGATATTAATAAACCGACAAAGGATGACTGCAGTAATTATACGTATACAATTCCATTCAGTATACAGAAATTGGAATTAAATACAGCATTAACGGGCAGAATTTATGATCTCGTTAACAACTATGCAGGTGATTATATTATTGATAAAGAAAGTGGAGTTGTAACATTTAATTACCTGTCCAGCTATATTGAAAGTCATCCATATAATATTGGTGGTACATTTGAACTTGATTATTCGATTAATAAAGAATACTCCTCTGAAGATAAAAAAATTGAAATTGATTTGGGCAATGAGAAGAAAACAATTACATTGCAGGATACAGATGTGACCGGTGAAAAGAGTTACATTGTAGATCCTGAAACTGGAAAACTTCTGTTTAGTATCGTACTTACAGCCAAAGATGCCGATGCGTATAATGTTGAGGTGGTGGATACACTGACAGGAAATCTTCAGTTTTCCGGAGCGGATACATTCCAGGCGAAAAGCAAAACGGGTGAAAATGTTCCGCTTGAGGTTTCAATCAATGGCCAGACAGCGACGATTAAAATATCTAAAGTTGAATACAATAATCCGGTGACGATTACATACCTTGTAGATCCTAATACAGAAGGAACGAGTACACAAAAGGATTCTAATACAGCCAGCTGGAGCTGGTCGGGTACAGGTACACCAGGAGAAGGCGATAATAAGAACAATGGTACTACCGGAAGTGTAGACGTTGACCTTGAAGAAAAGAATCTCACAAAACAAAGCAGTGTTAATGAATCAGATGGTACAATAACGTATACAATCAAGATAAATGAATTAGGAAGAACCTTTATTGATGCGAATGCAACAATTACAGTAGTTGATAAACTCCCTGACAATGTTACATTGGATCTTAACAGTATCAGTCTGGTAGACAATCATGGAGATTCTGTTGGCGGAACCAGTTATGATCCGGCAGATCGTACACTGACACTGACGGTTCCGGATGGTGTGGCAGCTACTCTTACGTATACAGTAAAAGTAAATGGCAAACAGGGTGAACATGTCAGAGTAGAAAATACTGTTACAATGAAAGCAGTAAAGGAATATACTGTAACAAAGGTGGACGAGGTGATTTTGGAGAGATCCAGTGCCACTATTACCGGAGAAAACGGCACACTGACGCTTCAGAAGCTTGGAAAATATCAGATAAGCAGTCTGACACCACGTTTGGAAGGTGCGGTATTTGCTTTATATCGTCTTGATCTCGATGATCCTTCAAAAGCAGCGGTCCTTTCTCAGACAAAGACGACAGCACTGCCGGACGGAACGCTGGTATTTGGTCAGGATGCAGATCCGCTTGAAACGAATACCCTGTACTACTGGGTAGAAACAGCAGCGCCAAATGGATATTTGATTGACAGTACACCAGTATACTTTATAACTGGCGCAACAGATGAAACAAAATCAAAAGTGCAGCAGAATTTCCCGGAACTTGTTGGAAAAGTAAAATATTTTTCTGACGGAGGTTTGGTTCAGGTAGCTGATGAAAGTATTCCTGCTCCTGTATCAACAGTTTTTTCAGCAGAGAAAATGGTTGACGGCAGTCCTGCTGCAGGTACTGCGTTTGAATTTGAGCTGACATATAAAGGTTATGAACCTGAAAAGGAAGGGTACATACCTGCAACACTTAATAAAGCGGATCCTTCCTATACAACACAGACAGTCAATAATAATAATGGGGCTGTGACATTCGATCCTGTCATATTTGAATATGAAGGAACTTATAAGTTTGAAATAACTGAAAAAGCAGGAAATGGGAATTATTTTTACGATGAATCTACTTATACCATAGAAGTAAAAGTTGTTCGTGACAGAGGTTCCGGAAATCTTCGTATTAGTTCTCAGACAATAAGTAAAGATGGAGAAAACAAAGAGAAGATTGTCTTTGAAAACACAACAACAACAGGTTTTAGTCTGACTAAAACAACAACAGCTGCCGTTAAAACGGATACTACATTCAGTTTTACGATTACGGGATCAGATTTTCCGACAGGAACTGATTTCAGTAAAGTTGCAGCCACAGGAGCTGAAAGCTTTAGCCTTGGTTCTGATAAAAAGTCAATGACAGTTGAGCTGAAAGTAAGTGCCGGAACAACAACAAAGGCAGTAACTTTCGCGGGTGTTCCGGTAGGCGTTAAGCTTGATGCAGCAGAGGCAGAAAAAGCGGGATGGACATTAGTTACAGGCGACAGCACACTCACAATTAATTCGACAGCTGTAAATGCCTCGGGTAATGTAATGACAGCTCTAAACGAGTACAGAGCTGAAGAAAGCTGGACTCCGGCAGCTAAAAAAACGCTGAAAGGCCGTACGTACAGAACTGGCGAAACTTTCACTTATTATATTAAAGACGAGCAGGATAATATCATCGCAACAGGAAGCAACAGTGCGGATGGAGATATCACCTTTGTAGTGCCGGACACGACAACACTTTTTGCGCGGAACTATACGGATAAAGATGCAGGACAAACGTTTATTTATACCATCGGTGAAAATGCAGGTACACCGGAAGAAGGAATGAAGTATGATACTACAATCTATACGGTAGAAGTAGCTGTATCTGATGATGGAAGCGGACATCTGACGGTAGTTCCTACTTACAAGAAGGGTGATACTACAGTTTCAGGTGGCTCAGCTGATTTTGTAAATGTATATGAAGCATCGACGGACTGGAAACCGAGTGCATCGAAAACACTGTTAGACTGTGATTATAACGGGACGACGTTCTATTACCAACTCCTTGATGAAAGCGAAATGGTTATAAGCACTGGAAGCAACAGCCAGGATGGTGTTATTACGTTCAACCGCGAGATTCATTATACGCAGGATGACATAGGTACGCATACCTATACTCTGAAAGAAGTGATACCGACCGGTAGTACAAAGAGAACAGATATTGAGTATGATACAACTGTATATACAATAGAAGTCACGGTAACAGATGCAGGAAATGGAAAACTTAATGCATCGGCTGTTTACAAAAAAGCAGGAAGTGCAGATGCAGATACAGCTGTATTTGTAAACAGATATACAGCGAGTGGCTCCTGGACACCACAGGGTTCGAAATCTTTAGTGGGGCGTGTATATAAAGCAAATGAGAGGTTTACATATACGGTCAAAGAAGGCAATGATATAGTTTCTACAGGTTATAATACTGAAGATGGAGAGATTACCTTTACGTCTGTTTCTTATGATCTGGATGATGTTGGTGAGCACACGTATGTAATCAGCGAGGATAATGGCGGCTCCACCAGCAATGGAGTGGCCTATGATTCATCCCGGTTTACAGTAAAGGTTACAGTAGCTGATGCGGGAGACGGTACTCTGTCTGCTACACCGGACATTGATAATCCGACAGTGGTATTTACAAATACTTATACGGCAACGGGAAGCTGGACTCCGGTGGGATCCAAGACGCTGACTGGCCGGAATTATAAATCTGGTGAAATCTTCCAATATGAGGTGAAGCTGGGAGATATCGTAAAAGCCACAGGAAGCAATAAAGAAAATGGTCCAATCAGCTTTAGCTCAATTGCATACACACTTGCTGATGCAGGAAAAACGTATACGTATAAAATTTATGAGGTGCCTGGAACAGAAGACGGACTCGACTACGACGATAAGATTTATACGGTCGATGTCGCTATTTCCGATAATGGCGATGGTACACTGGACGTGCAGCCTACATATACAAATACTACGGGTAGCTCCGCTGTTTTTGTAAATACGTATGGTGCCAGCGGTGAATGGACTCCGGTGGGAAGAAAGACCTTCACAGGACGTGAGTATAATGGTACTGTTTTCCACTATGAAGTAAAGGAAGGCGATGTGGTAGTTGCTCAGGGAAGCAACAGTGCAGATGAAGCGATTATCTTTGATAAGATCAGCTATGGACTGGATGATATTGGTACACATAATTATGTGATCAGTGAGAAAAATGAGTCTGTAGCCGGTGTGATTTATGATACAACAACGTATCGTGTGACTGTTGTTGTAGCAGATGACGGTCGTGGAAATCTGACAGCTACTCCGGATTATATAGACGGAGCAGTAACGTTTAGCAACACTTATCAGGCAACTGCTTCCTGGACACCGGAAGGAACAAAGGAAATGACGGGCCGTGATTATAAAACCGATGAGAAATTCACTTACAGCGTGAAAGAAAACGGCAATGAAGTTGTGACCGGTGAAAACGGCGAAGATGGTGTAATCCATTTTGGAACGATCGATTATACGTTGACTGATGTCGGCTCACATACTTATACGATCACGGAAAATGCCGGAACGGACCAGGGAATGGATTATGACGATGCAGTGTATACTGTGACAGTGACAGTTGCAGATGCGGGAGACGGAACACTGACTGTTACACCGGCAGCAGACAATCCAACAATTTCCTTTAAGAACACTTATACGGCAACAGGCTCCTGGACACCGGAAGGAACAAAGAAAATGACGGGCCGTGCTTATAAGGATGATGAAGAATTTACCTACAGTGTAAAGGAAAATGGTAATGAAGTAATTACCGGAAGCAATACTGCAAATGGAGAGATAACATTTGAGTCCATTATGTATGAGCTGAAGGATGTAGGCAGACATACCTATACAATTACCGAGAACAGCGGTTCTGATCAGGGAATGGCCTATGATAAAACAGTCTATACAGTGATAGTGACAGTGAAAGACGAAGGAAATGGTCATTTAAGTGCAACACCGGATTATCAGGGCAAATCAGTTGCATTTGAAAACACTTATAAAGCAAAAGGCAGCTGGACACCGGAAGGAACGAAAACGTTAATCGGCCGTGAGTATAAGGAGGGTGAGACGTTCCGTTATGAGGTCAGAGATGCCGACAATCAGTTAGTGGCGACAGGAACCAATAAAGAAAATGGAAACATATCGTTTGAATCCGTTACTTATACACTGGAGGATGTAGGAGATCATACGTATACGATCTCTGAGGTAAACGAAAAAGATGCCGGACTCACATATGACAATACAATTTATACAGTTATTGTGAACGTAGAAGATGGCGGAAACGGTGAGCTGAATATAACGCCAAATTATCTTGGAAAAAATGTAGAATTTAAGAACTACTATAAGGCGAGAGGAAGCTGGAAGCCGGAAGCAACAAAGGAACTGGTTGGCAGTGATTACAAACCGGGTCAGATTTTCGTTTATCAGGTGAAGGAAAACAATGAAGTTGTGGCGGTTGGTTTTAACAACGCAGACGGAGCGATCTACTTCCCGGAGATTAACTATACGCAGGACGATGTGGGATCACATACTTACACAATTAATGAAGTGAAAGGATGGCCGACCACAGGCATTGCATATGACAAGACCGTATTTACAGTGTATGTTGAAGTTAAAGATGATGGCAGTGGAAATCTGACCGCTGAACCGACATACCCGAAAAAAGCAGAGTTTGTGAATAAGACCATCAATTTCAATGTAAATAAGGTAGAGCTTGGCAGTGGAACAGAAGTGGCCGGAGCAGAGCTTACAGTATTTGACAGTGAAGGCAATGTAGTGGACAGATGGATTTCTGAAGCAGGTAAGATGCATAACTTCGGGGATAAACTGGAAGCCGGCAAAGAATATACATTGCGCGAGACAGTGGCTCCGCAGGGTTACTCCTACACAACGGATATTGCTTTCAGGGTTGAAGATGACGGAACAATTACGACAGATGCAAAGGTGACGACCGGAGAAAACAATGAGATTGTATATCTTGTGGAGGATTCACTGATTCACTTTGATGTGAATAAGGTAGAGCTTGGCAGTGGAGCAGAGGTGGCCGGAGCAGAAATTGTTGTAATTGATAAGGAGACGGGAAAGGTTCTTGACAAATGGGTATCTGTTGAAAACGAAACGCATGATTTCGGCGATAAGCTGACAGCCGGTAAGGATTATATTCTGCGTGAAACGGTATCTCCGGAAGGTTATGCTTATACAGCAGATATCGAATTTACTGTTCATAAAGACGGAAGCATTACAACGACAGCTAAGAAGACGACGGGAGAACATGGAGAAACCGTATACCTTGTAGAAGATACAAAATTGCATCTGCATGTGAACAAGGTGGATCTTACAGGCGAAGCAGAGGTTGAAAATGCAGTGTTGACTCTGTACGACAGTGAAGGAAATGTTGTTGAAACATGGACGTCCAGGAAAGATGAGGTACACGATTTTGGCAGCAGGCTGACAGCAGGCGACACGTACAAACTTGTTGAGACAACTGCGCCGAAAGGTTATGCCTATACAGCGGACATTGAATTTACTGTACATAAAGACGGAAGCATTACGACAACAGCTAAGAAGACGACGGGAGAACATGGAGAAACTGTATATCTTGTAGAAGATGCAAAGCTGCATCTGAATGTTAATAAAGTAGACTTCGAGAACGGAGATGAGGTAGCCGGAGCGGAGTTGACACTGTATGACAGCCAGAACCAGATTGTGGACAAATGGACCTCGAAAGCAGATGAGACGTATGACTTTGGCGAAAAACTGACAGCAGGTGAGACATACAAGCTTGTGGAAACAGTGGCTCCGGAAGGATATGCATATACGACAACCATTGAATTTACAGTCAACAGAGACGGCAGTATTGTGACAACAGCGAATAAGACGACCGGCGAGAATGGTGAGAATGTATATCTGATAGAGGACTCAAAAATTCACTTTAATGTAAATAAGGTGGAGCTTGGCAGCGGTAAAGAAGTAGCCGGAGCGACGCTGGAAGTACAAAACAGTGAAGGAAAAACTGTTGACAGATGGATATCCGAAACAGGTAAAGTACATGATTTCGGTGAGAAGCTGACTGCCGGTGAAAGTTATACGTTGATTGAGACAGCAGCACCGGATGGATACAAATATACTGCGGAGATTGCATTTACAGTCAACAGTGATGGAAGTATTACAACTGATGCAAAGAAGATCACAGATGCAAGAGGCAAAGAGATTTATCTTGTAGAAAATGCACCGATTGAACTTACGATCAGTAAAGTTGATATTTTGAATGATACAAAAGAACTCCCTGGGGCCCAGATACAGATTATGGATGCAGAGGGTAAAACTGTCGTAAAGAATATTTATGATAAAGAGCTGAAGTGGACATCCGGGGAAGAAGCAGAAGTTCTTAAAGGCATTCCGGCAGGAGAATATATTCTCAGAGAAACGGCAGTTCCGGCTGGCTATACGATCGCAGAAGACATTAAATTCAGTATTGATGAAAATGGTGCAGTTACATCGGAATTATATGATGAAGACAAACAGGCGATTGTCATGAAGAATGAGCCGATCCGCCTTGAGATCAGCAAGACAGGTTTCACGAAGGACGGTCAGGTAGTTCCTCTGGAAGGAGCGAAGCTGGAGATCCGAGAGAGATATGAAGACAACTCCATGGGTGACATTGTGACGAATGCATACGGCGACAAGCTGAGATTTGAATCGGCAACAGATGCTGTTGTTCTGAACGGTGTGAAGCCGGGCAACTACTGGCTGATTGAGACGGATGCGCCCAGCGGATATACGGTTGCCGATCCGATTGAGATTACGATCAATGATGATATGACAGTCAGTCAGAATCCGGTAACGCGTATCATGGAAGACTGCCCCACAGAGGTGACCATCAGCAAGACAGACATCACCACCGATCGGGAGCTGCCGGGGGCAACGCTTCAGATCCTGGATAAGAAAACGGAAGAGATTGCAAAGACCATTTACTATGTGGATGACGAAACAACTCCGGATGAAAAGCTTGAGTGGGTATCCGGTGAGACACCGAGAACAATCAAAGGTCTTCCGACAGGCAATTATATTCTGCGTGAGATCACTGCACCGGCAGGTTATGCGGTGGCAAATGACGTAGCGTTTACGATTACGGATGAGCTGCATGTGGAAAATAAGGTTGTGATGGAAGATAAGCCGACGGAAGTGACGATCAGTAAACGCAGGATGATTGGTATTTCCGAACTTCCGGGAGCAACGCTTCAGGTTCTCGATGAGAGCGGCAGTGTGGCAACTACGATCTACTACGTAGATGATGAGACTACGCCGGATGAGAAACTGGAATGGGTATCCGGTGAGACGGCTAAGACATTCAGAGGTCTGAAGCCTGGCAGGTATACGCTGAAGGAGGTTAAAGCTCCGGACGGATATGCGACGGCGGGAGCCATTGAATTCGTGGTAGATGAGACGGAATATGCAGTTCAGTCGATTACCATGAGAGATGACATTACCAGGGTTCAGATTTCCAAGATGGATGTCACCAACAATAAGGAACTGGCAGGCGCGCATCTTGTACTGAAGGATTCTGAGGGCAATGTAGTTGCTGAGTGGACTTCCACAGGAAAACCGAAGGAGATCAACGGACAGCTGATTGCAGGCGCAACGTATACGCTGACTGAAATTTCCGCACCGGCAGGATACGATCTGGCAAGAGACATTACCTTTACGGTGAATGACAGCGGAGAAATCCAGAAGGTTGTCATGGAAGATAAGGTATCTGACGGAGACGCAAGCGTCGTTGTACAGAAGCTGGTAATGATGGACGGCAAGTATGCGGCAGTGGATTATACGTTCTACGTAGCGCTGTTTGCAGATCAGGACTGCACGGTTCGTCTGACCAATGTGAAGCCTCTTGAGGTGAAGGAGTCCTATACAGCGTCAACCATCTTTACGAAACTACAGTATGGTACCTACTACGTTGCGGAGACGGACGAATACGGAAATGCAATTTCTTCCAGTGAGGTGATTGCATCCAATCAGATCGTAGATGGCGCTGTGAAGCTGACACCGTCGAAGGCAACTGCGAAGAGTACAATTATCAACCATATCATGGATCTGCCGGTAAATCCGTACATGGACGGTTCGATTATCGTTGATAAACGTGTCCTGATTAACGGAAGCGAAGGAAATGTGGATGATACGTTCTATTTCGCACTGTTTACGGATGCTGCACTGACAAATATGTTTGATACAGGCATTGCAGAGCTTGAACTGAATAATGAATCCAGCGGTACAGTTACATTTGAAGGTCTGCCGTACGGAGAATATTATCTGGCTGAGGTGGATGAGAACGGAGTACCGGTAGGCGATGGTTTCGGATACAATGTTACCATTTCCTCTTACTGCAAACTGGATATCACGAACAGCACAGTGACACGGACCGTTGTGAACTCGAAGACCGGGAAGACCACGGGTGGTGGCGGCTGTTCGACAACGACTACGACGACTGCCACTACCACGACCGGTGGTAAAACAACGACCGGAACGAAGCCTGTGAAGACCGGAGATAGTACACCGATCGAATGGCTCGTGTTTGCAATGGCAGCATCTGCGGCAGCCCTTGCAGCCCTGCTTGCAATGCGTCGCAGAAAGAAGAAAAATGCATAGACAGCTGAGATTTCAGTTCGGTAGCTGCGCACAGTTTTGAGACGGAGCGCAGGTGAAAACGACCGGGGCTGATGCAGAAAACCCATTTTATCATTCTGCATCAGTCCCGGTTGTGCATATTACAGGACTTCCGTCATCTGCGGCAGGAAAAAAATATCTTTTTGTTTTACTTGACAATGTGCAAAAAAAACATCACAATAGAGGCAATGATGCACTGACAGATAACAGAAGATATTTTCCGGAGAGCAGATCATGAAGGATAAATTAGAAAAAATAATAGAAAGATACAAAGAGTATAAAATAGAAATACTGCTGATGCTCCTGTTTGTCTGCGCGTTTTTTGTACTGAACGGACCGCAGCTTGCCAGGGAAGCATCCGTGCTGTACGGGAACAGCGGGGAGACGGCAGAAACAGAGACCGAAACGGAGACGGAAGCGATCCGTGAGACGGAAACGGAAACTGAGACAGAGACGGAGACGGAGACGGTTACTCCTGAAGAGCGGGAGCGCATGCTCCGGAACATGTCTTCTCTGACGGGCACGGATTTTGTGATTCCGATGGCAATGCCGCAGGAACCGGATCCGGAACGGCTGTATCCCGTTGATCTTACAGGCTGGAAGACGCTGCGCAGACATAATCTTTTGCAGATGAAGGCGGAAGCTTCCGGCGGTGATGAGAAGGACCGCTCGCTTTCCACGCTGCAGTCGATGGTGGAGAGCCGGGTTGAAACGTATGACGGAGAGTGGTCCGTTTACGTGAAAAACCTGAGTACGAATGAGAGCTTTGTGATCAATGACCGTCCGATGAAATCAGCCAGTGTGATGAAGCTGTTTATCATGGGAACCGTTTATAAGGCTTTTGAGTCCGGCAGACTGGAGCGGACGGATGAAGTAATGTCTCTTGTCAACAGTATGATTACGGCCAGCGATAATGAGTCGTCAAATCAGCTTCTGTATTTGCTGGGGGATTCCAGCTACGAGAGAGGAATTGCTGAAGTGGACGCATTTATACAGGAGTACGGCTTCAGTGACATGACGGTGGAGTACAATGGATTCAACAATCCGGATACGAATACGGACAGCGGCAGCTTCAATCAGGTTTCTGCAAAGGACTGCGGTAAACTTCTGGAAGATATTTACCGCAGAACGTGGGTCAGCCGGTCTGTGAGCAATGAGATGGAAGCCCTGCTGCTGAACCAGCAGACAAGGTACAAGATTCCGGCCGGATTGCCGGAGGGTGTACTCTGCGGCAACAAAACAGGCGAGATGGATACGACGGAGAATGATGCTGCAATAATTTACGGAGATGAGTGCGATTACATACTGGTTGTTCTTTCCGGCGGATGGAACAGCAAAGACGAGGCGATCGGCAGGATCAAAGGCATTTCCGGCGTTGTCTACGAATATTTGAATGAATGACCGGCAGGAGGGGCATATGTTTCGCTTATGGGGAAAACTGTGGAAGGACAGCAGAATGATCCGTGATACTGTTATTGAAGACAGCAGGGAGGATACAAGGACGCACAAGATTTTCCGGGCGCTCGATGATATCTGCCATGAATTTGATCTGGGAAAGCCAATCTGGCTTGATATGAACGTCAGCGAATTCAAACGGCACAGCAAAGCCAGATTTTATCAGGACAGTTTTATTGAAGAAATAGATTTTGATTACCTGGAAATTCAGGTGCTGGAGGAAGACTGAAAAAAGAAGTACCGAAGCAGTATAATCCGCAGAGAATTTATGGACGGCGGAAGCTGCTCCGGTACTTTTTCTGTGAAAAATTCCGTGAAAATGAGGAGTGCCCCCGGCGTCTGGTACACCGGAGGCTATTATGAAAAAATTTATCAATATGTGTAATGTAGACATTACCGTATCGATTCGAGAATACCTCTCAAGAACTGTTATTAATATAACATTTGAATATGAACAAAATATGAACAAATCGTGAACATATGGTAAAAATGACATAAATCAAAAGAACGAAAAAGATTTTATTGTCAGATATGCACATATGGTGCTGCGGTGAAGTGATAAAGCTGTTGTCAGAAAATACAATTACAGAAGAAATTCGTCAGAAAATATTGGTTTCTTTTCCGTGCTTTTTGTAGTAAAATGAGAATTAATGAAGAATCGGGAGGAAGATATGGAGAACAGAACATTGAATGTAGATGGTGAAATAAAACAGCAGGAAGTGCATAAACGTACAGTCTGTGTGGTAGGACACAAGAATCCGGATACGGACTCCATCTGTTCGGCGATCTCTTATGCGTATCTGAAAAATCAGCTGGGAACAGAATACAATTACATTCCGGCGCGGGCGGGTCAGATCAGCGCGGAGACACAGTACGTACTGGAACGGTTTCAGGTGGAGCCGCCGCTTTTTCTCGAAAACATAGGAACGCGTGTCAAGGATATGGAAATCCGGAAGGTGGCAGGCGTGCGCAGCAATATATCACTGAAAAATGCATGGACGCTGATGACAACCCAGAATGTATTTACGCTTCCGATCACGACGGAGGAGAATCATCTGAAAGGTCTGATTACGATCAATGATATTGCAAAATCCTATATGGAGGAGTACGACAGCGCCATTGTATCCGTGGCCAGAACTCCGTATAAAAACATCCTGGAGACACTGGATGCCGAGATGGTGGTCGGCGATGAGAACGGATATTTTGATCAGGGGAAGGTGGTAATTGCTGCCGCTAATCCGGACGTGATGGAAAACTATATAGAAGAACACGACATGGTAATCCTGGGAAACCGTTACGAGTCACAGCTCTGTGCCATTGAGATGCAGGCCGGCTGTATTGTGGTATGTCTGGGTGCTCCCGTTTCGAGAACGATTAAAAGGCTGGCGGAAGAACGAAACTGTACGATTATCGTGACACCGCTGGATACGTACGCTGTTGCAAGGCTGATTAACCAGAGTATGCCGGTGGAGTTTTTCATGCGCAAGGAAAATCTGATGACGTTTCGCATGGCAGATTATACAGACAGCATCCGTGAAACCATGTCCAAGAAAAGATACCGCGATTTCCCGATTCTTGATAAAACGGGGCATTATGTGGGAATGATTTCCAGACGAAATCTGCTGGGTGTGCGGAAACGCGGACTGATACTTGTGGATCACAATGAGGTTTCACAGGCAGTGGATAATGTGCTGGATGCGGAAATTATGGAGATTATCGATCACCACAGGCTCGGGTCACTGGAGACGATGGCTCCCGTCTATTTCCGGAATCAGCCTGTGGGATGTACGGCAACAATTATTTATCAGATTTTCCGGGAGCAGTGCATTGAAATTCCGAAGGCGATTGCAGGACTGCTCTGTAGTGCAATTCTGTCGGACACACTTGTGTTCCGGTCACCAACGTGTACGCCGATGGATGTGGAGGCTGCGAAAGCCCTTGCTGAAATTGCGGAGATCGAGTGTGAGCAGTATGCACAGCAGATGTTTGCGGCAGGCAGTGATCTTATCTCAAAAACACCGGAAGAGATTTTTTATCAGGATTTCAAGCAGTTTGAATTCGGTGACTACAATATCGGAATCGGTCAGATTACTTCGATGAATGAGGCAGAGCTGAGCAATATCAAGAAGCGGATGCTTCCGTTTATTGAGACGGCATACGAGAAGCATGAAATGGATATGATCTTTTTCATGCTGACAGATATCATAAAGGAATCTTCGGAGATTCTGTGCTACGGAAAGGATTCGGATGTGCTGATTGAAGAGGCATTCCGCCGGAAAACAGAGAATAACAGTGCATGGCTGCCCGGTGTTGTATCAAGGAAAAAGCAGCTGGTTCCTGCTTTTATGATGGCAATCAGTCAGCTGTAAACTGTTTCGGATGCAGTTAAGGTTATTTCACAGGGCGGCTTTAAAGCCGGATCTCTGTCAGAATACGGGTAACTGAAAGGAGAAAATATGGGCAGACAGAACTGGAGAGCGGGAAATATGCTGTATCCGGTACCGGCAGTTATGGTCAGCTGCGCGAGGCCGGGAGAAAAACCCAATATTATTACGGTGGCATGGGCCGGCACGGTTTGCAGTTCTCCGGCCATGGTATCCATTTCCGTGCGTCCGGAGCGCTATTCCTACGATATTATAAAGGAAACCGGTGAGTTCGTGGTGAACCTGACGACGGAAAGGCTGGCAAGAGCCACAGATTTCTGCGGCGTAAGATCCGGAAGGGACGTGGATAAATTTCAGGAGATGCATCTGACGGCGGGAAAGGCAGTTCATGTGTCGGCTCCCATTATTGAGGAGAGCCCTGTGAATATTGAGTGCAGAACGAAGCAGATTCTGGAGCTTGGCTCTCATCATATGTTTGTGGCTGAGGTGCTGGGAGTCGATGTGGATGATCGCTATCTCGATTCCAATGGAAAATTTCAGATGAATCAGGCGGGGCTTATGGTGTATTCTCACGGGGAATATTTTGGCATCGGGAAAAATCTTGGGAGATTTGGCTATAGTGTGCGGCGCAAACGACCGGAAAAACGGAAGAGATGATGGAAATATGTAATTGGCAATATTACTAAAAAATTAAGAAATGGGTGTTTTTTGTTTACAAAGCCGGAGAATGTGATATACTAAGAATGATTTTGTTTGCTTGTTTATGCAGATAAAAGGGGCTTAAGAAGGGGATAAGGGTATTTTCAAATCAACAAAGCGGTGCATTGGAAGATGCCCTGAAGGTATAAATAAAAAATAATAGAGGTGTCCTATGGAACAATATATTATCAAAGGCGGCAATCCACTTGTGGGAGAAGTG
>JAXEBU010000164.1:0-22144 GCA_034093895.1 Candidatus Choladocola sp.
CGCAGAAAAATGGTATCACCGTCGCTGATGCCTCCGAGAATTCCGCCGCTGTGGTTGGTGGCTTTTACGGGAACGCCGTCCGGACCTTCCATGTAACAGTCATTGTTCTGTGATCCTCTGCCTGTGGAAACAGCGGTACCGTCACCGATTTCCACCGCTTTCACTGCACCGATGGACATGACTGCTCTGGCCAGGCTGGCATCCAGCTTGTCAAAGCACGGTTCTCCAAGGCCGGCGGGAACGTGTCGGACAATGCATTCCACCGTTCCGCCGCTGGAATCCCGGGAGCGGATACATTCGTTGAGGTATTCTGCAGCACGTGTGCTGGCTTCGCGGTCAGGCATGCGTACCGGGCTTTCCTCCAGATAGGACAGATCCATGCGGGAGCGGTCGATGGATACAGGACCGATGGAACTGACGTATGATGTAACGGTGATTCCCAGCGTGTTGAGCAGCTTTACAGCGATGGCACCTGCAGCCACACGGCCGATGGTTTCTCTTCCGGAGGAACGTCCGCCTCCGCGGTAATCGCGGATGCCGTATTTGGCGTCGTACGTATAGTCTGCATGTCCCGGACGGTAAAGCTCCGAGATGGTACCGTAATCCCGGGAACGCTGGTCGCGGTTCATAACAAGAAGAGAAATGGGCGTGCCTGTTGTTTTTCCTTCAAAAACACCGGATAAAATTTCCACGGAATCCGATTCCGCCCGTGCAGTGGTATATTTGTTCTGACCCGGTTTTCTCCGGTTAAGATAAGGCTGAATGTCTTCCTCGCAGAGAGGGATTCCGGCGGGACAGCCGTCGACGACAACTCCGATTCCTTTTCCGTGAGATTCTCCCCAGGTACTGATTCTGAAAATGGTACCGAATGTGGATCCTGCCATAACATGATTCCTCACTTTTCTGGATTTTTATTTTACAGTATAGTATACAGCAGTCGATTTTGGCAAGCAAATCCTTTCCGCCCGCATATGATAATACTGAAAACCGGTGAGAGGAGTACTGAAATGGATTCCTGTCCGAAATGCATTGGTTTTACCCATACAATTGAAAAAGGCGATACGCTGTATCTTCTGGGGAAAAAATATCAGGTACGTGTTTCGGCGCTGATTTTTGCCAATCCTTACGTGGATATATACAATCTTCAGCCGGGCGATCAGATCTGCATTCCGAAGCTGCAGCCGTTTTCTTAAAAAAATATAAAGGAAAGCAGGGCAGATTGACAAAAGGGTATCCGAAATTTATAATTAGCACGTATGAGAATTATCGTGAAAAGAATAAATGTAGGAGAGAAAGAGGAAAGATACTATGAATTTTCTTGATAAAATGGAACGGAAATGGGGCAGATATGCAATACACAATCTGGCTGCGATTATTATTGCTCTGTATGCTGCAGGCTATGTGATTTCTCTTATCACACCGGAACTGCTGATGTACTGCACCCTTCTTCCGAACAGGATTCTCAGAGGAGAGGTCTGGAGACTTGTGACGTGGATTCTGGTGCCGCCTTCCAGCTTTGATATTTTTACAATTATCATGCTGTATTTTTATTTTTCCATCGGACGGGCGCTGGAACGGACCTGGGGAGCGTTTAAGTTTAATGTGTATATTTTTTCAGGCATGATCTTCACGGTGATCGGTGCTTTCCTGCTTTACTTTGTGGGAGGAAGAATCGGCTATTTCAGCACATATTATATCAATATGTCAATTTTCCTGGCATTTGCCCTTACGTATCCGGATACGGAGGTTCTGCTGTATTTTCTGATTCCGATCAAGATGAAATATATGGGGCTGATTTATGGATTTTTTATTGCCATCTCCATGATTCAGGGAGGCTGGGCAGACCGGGTGTCTGTTTTTGCATCACTGCTGAATTTTGTGATTTTCTTCCTGATGACGAGAAAGCTGTACCGATTTACGCCGAAGGAAGTACACCGGCGGCAGGAGTTTAAGAAAAATGTAAAAAAGGTTCAGCCAAAGAGTGAGACGAGACATAAATGTGCCATCTGCGGAAGAACAGAGAAGGACGGAGATCATCTGGAATTCCGTTTCTGCTCCAAGTGTGAAGGAAATTATGAGTACTGTCAGGATCATCTGTTTACCCATGAGCACATCAGACGACATTAGTACTGCAAAAGAAATCAGGGATTGAAATGACGATGAAGTTATTACATTTAAAAAAGAACAGAAAAAAAACTGTGGCTGCGGTCGGTGTGACCGCAGCTATGCTCATTATTACGGCTCTGGCAGCGGCGGGAGAGGGGATGAATGCAGTTGCACTGGCTGCATCTCTTCTGCTGACAGCCGGTGCTGTTATTCTTGTTTTGCGTGATATTTCCTATGGGAAAATTCTGTCTTTCATTCTCTATCTGATTCTCCCGGCAGCAGCTCTTACAGCGCTGGAAAATTACACCCATGTGATCCGGGATCTGGAACCGTTAATACTCCTTTTGAATCTGCTGTTTTTTTATATCCTTTACGGAATGATGATTTTCCTGACCGGACGATTCGGTACCGGATGCTGTATTGCTACTATGGTTCCGATGGTGTTCGGACTGGCTAATTATTACGTGGTCAGTTTCCGGTCATCCCCCATTGTGCCCTGGGATTTTCTGTCAATCGGGACGGCGGCAACCGTGGCAGATAATTACTCATTTACACTGACGTGGAAGGCGGCTTTTGTACTGTTTGCTTTTATCTGGATTATGGTGATATCATCGAAGTCAGCCGTCCGTTTCTGCAGAAAGAGAGTCCGGTTTGGAGGGGCAGCGCTGTACCTGCTCTGTATGGTGCTGTATGTGAACGGAATTCAGAAAAGCAGTGTACAGGACTTTTTCGGTATGGATACGACGCTGTTTACGCTGAATGTACTGTACCGGAATAACGGCATTGCTGCAGCTTTCCTCGGTAATCTCCGTTTCCTGCATATTGAAGAGCCTGACGGCTATTCTCCGGATAAAGCAGAAGCCATAGCAGCTGATGCAGCAGGAAAGGCAAAGCAGCAGGAAAACAGCGGACAGGGAACGGAAGAATACCCCAATGTGATTATCATTATGGATGAGGCATTTTCCGATCTGTCTGTCTGGGGAGATTTTGAGACGAGTGAGGAGGTTATGCCTTATTTCAAAAGCCTTCAGGAGGAAGGAGTCGGAGGGGAAGTATACGTGTCTGTGAAGGGCGGAAGTACAGCAAATACGGAATTTGAACTCCTGACGGGAGATACCATGGGATTTCTTCCTGCCGGAAGCATTCCCTACCAGCAGTATATCAACAGTGAGACACCTTCTCTTGCCAGCTATCTGAAATCACTGGGCTACAGTACTACAGCAATTCATCCGTATTACACCTCAGGCTGGGACAGAGACGAGGTATATGAATACTTTGGATTTGACGAATTTCTGGGAATTCATTCCTTTGACAACCCGGAACGGCTGAGAGGATACGTAAGCGATGAATCTGCCTTTGATAAAATCAGGGAGCAGTTTGAACTGAAGGGAGATGGCCGGAAGACGTTTATTTTTGAAGTGACCATGCAGAACCATGGAGGTTACAGTAAGGAGAATCCTGATTTTGATATTTATCTGAGTCTGCCGGAAGCAGAAAACAAGACAACGAGTGTGGTGGCTACAGAAAAGTATCTCACCCTGATGAATGAGACGGACCGGGCACTGGAAAAGCTGGTGGAGTACTTCCGGGAGCAGGAGGAACCGGTGATTCTGCTGATGTTCGGAGATCACCAGCCTTCTGATTACATTACAAATGCGATTCAGCGGATCTGCGGTACCGAGAGCGAGGATACGCTTGCGTTCAGTCAGCAGGGATACCGTGTCCCTTTTGTGATCTGGAGCAACTGCGGGCTGGAGCATCGGTATTATGACGGTATCAGTGTCAACTATCTCGGAGGACTTCTGATGGAGCTGGCAGGCATTCCACAGACCGGATATCAGCAGTTTCTGCGTCAGCTGCAGGAGAAACTTCCCGTGATCAGCGGGAATGTCTACCGGGATGCGGACGGCAACTTTTATGCTTACGGTGACGATGCGTATGCGGATCTTCTGAACGAATATCAGATTCTGCAGTACAATCATCTCGTGGACGGGAAAAACAGAATCAGCGGGTTTTTTGGCAGTTGAGTATTGACAAGGATAATTTGTATAGATTATATTAGTATAAGTATGTTGTATACAAAGATGTATACCCTCAGTAGACAGAGTGCGTGAAGATTGATCTGTCGTAGGCTGAGGGTATTCTTTTAAATGAAGCTGAGGAGTGTAACTGTTATGAAAAGTCCATTTGTAACGAAAGAAAAACTTGAGGAGATTATCAGAGAATTTCCCACACCATTCCATCTTTACGATGAAAAGGGAATCAGAGACAATGTGAAAGAGCTGTATGAAGCATTTTCCTGGAATAAGGGATATAAAGAGTTTTTTGCTGTAAAAGCAACGCCGAATCCGTTTCTGATCCGGATTCTCAATGAGTATGGATGCGGAACAGACTGTTCTTCCATGACGGAACTGATGCTTTCTGAAGCAATCGGGATTACGGGACACAATGTTATGTTTTCATCCAACGATACACCGCCGGAAGAGTTTAAGAAGGCAGCGCAGATCGGCGGAATCATTAATCTGGATGATATCACGCATATTGAAAAGGTGGAGGAAGCGGTTGGATATCTTCCGAAAACCATGTCCTGCCGCTACAATCCGGGCGGGCTTTTCAAAATCAGCAACGATATTATGGACAATCCCGGTGATGCAAAATACGGTATGACAACAGAGCAGATTGAAGAAGCATTCCGTATTATGAAGAGCAAGGGAGTGGAAGAGTTCGGTATTCACGCATTTCTGGCAAGCAATACCGTGACAAATGATTATTATCCGCTTCTGGCAGGCGTTCTGTTTGAGCTGGCTGTAAAGCTCCATGAAAAGACGGGCGCTAAGATTAAATTCATCAACCTTTCCGGTGGAATCGGAATTCCGTACCGTCCGGATCAGGAAAAAAATGATATTCACAAGATCGGACAGGGTGTGAAAAAGGTATATGAAAAGATTCTTGTTCCGGCAGGAATGGGCGACGTAGCCATTTATACGGAGCTTGGTCGCTATATGCTGGGACCGTACGGCTGTCTTGTGACGAAAGCAATTAATGAGAAGCATACGCACAAGGAATATATCGGTGTGGATGCCTGTGCCGTTAACCTGATGCGTCCGGCCATGTACGGTGCTTACCATCACATCACGGTTATGGGAAAAGAGAATGAGATGTGTGATCACGTATACGATGTGACCGGTTCCCTCTGTGAGAATAATGACAAATTTGCCATTGACCGCAAGCTCCCGAAGATTGATATGGGCGATCTTCTTGTAATTCATGATACAGGTGCACACGGTTACTCCATGGGATACAATTATAACGGAAAACTGAGATCTGCCGAAATCCTTCTGAAGGAGGACGGATCTTTCCGGATGATCCGACGTGCAGAGACACCGAGGGATTACTTTGCAACCTTTGATTTCTGCGATATTCTGAAGGATATGAAGTATACAGACTGATCTGTGGGTCAGCGTGAGCAGATATACCGGGCGGAAGGTTTTTCTCATTTCAGACCGTTCATTAATATGAGAAAACAATCCGCACCGGTGATGCATGACAGATAGTGTTACTGATCTGTCAATAACCGGGGGAAATATTTCTTGCAATCACCGGCAAAGTGTGGTATCATAACCACCGTGTGAAAACAGTATTATTATGCCGCTGTGGCGAAATTGGCAGACGCACTTGACTCAAAATCAAGCGGGTAACACCGTGCCGGTTCGAGTCCGGCCAGCGGCAGCGTAAAACCTCTGAAGTTTCAGAGGTTTTTTTGTGTCGATTATTTATGTCTTATTCAGGTCTTCTCAAAAACGGTCAACGGAGTATAATGAAATCAGACGGATCGGTCAATGGAATTTCAAATGAAAAATATGGGATACCGGGAGGAAAGCCGGATGAATGAGAAATTTTTTGCATTGCCCCAGGAAAAACAGAACAGGATACTGAATGCAGGGTACCGCGTTTTTTCACTGAACAGCTATAAAAAGAGTCCTATGAGTGAAATCGCAGAGGAGGCCGGAATCAGCAAGTCACTGCTCTTTCATTACTTCCGAAATAAAAAAGAGCTGTATCTGTATCTGTGGGACAAAGCCATTGAACTGGGCAAAGAGTATATAATTGCCAGTGGCTGTTATGAACTGGAAGATTTTTTTGACATGATGAAGATGGGGGCGAAGGCGAAAGTGGAATTGATGCGGCAGTTCCCATATATTGGTGTTTTTGCGGTGCGTGCTTATTATGAGAAGGATCCCGAGATCATGGAAGAGATTCAGCAGAGCTACCATCAGGTTTCCCGGTTTTCCACAGCAAAGGCACTGAAAAATGTAAAGCCGGAGAATTTCCTTCCGGGACTTGATCTGAAATCCATGTGTCAGCAGATGTACTGGACTTCGGAAGGGTATATGTTCGAAATGATACAGAGCGGGAATATTGATGTGGACCGGCTGGAAAGAGACGCTGCGGAACTTGTGGAATTCTGGAGAAAAATCTTCGGCAATGGGAGAAAGAAAGAGAATTGTGAGGGAGGACAGTCTGTATGAAAATGATAGAGACGAAGGGGCTGACGAAGTATTACGGTAAAACGAGAGGCATTGATCATCTCGATCTGACTGTTGAAGAGGGAGAGATGTTCGGGTTTATAGGGCCAAACGGAGCCGGCAAAAGCACGACGATCCGGACGCTGCTCGGTCTGATTCATCCTACTTCGGGAAGTGCAGAGGTGCTTGGAAAGGATATCTGCCGGGACAGGCAGTACATTCTTGCCAATGTAGGATATATGATGTCGGAGACTTCCTTTTATGATGGGATGAAAGTAGGGGATCTGATCCGCTATTCTGCCGGCCTGCGGGGGAAAAACTGTGATCAGGAAGCGAAGGTGCTGTGTGAGCGTCTGCAGCTGGATCCCGGCAAAAAAGTAAATGAGCTTTCCCTCGGAAATAAAAAGAAGACGTCCATCGTATGCGCCATGCAGCACAGACCGCCCCTTTATATTCTGGACGAGCCGACCAGCGGACTCGATCCGCTGATTCAGAAAGAGTTTTTTGAGCTTCTGGCGGAACGAAGAAAAGAAGGAGCGACGGTCTTTCTCTCTTCCCACGTTCTGAATGAAATACAGCGCCACTGCGGAAGAGCAGCAATTATACGCGGAGGGAAACTGATCGCCTGTGAACGTATGGATGCATTGTCACGTTCCAGAACAAAGCGGGTTACTTTGCATGGGAATACAGACATATTGACGGATCTGCTGAGGAGAGAAGTGGAAAAGATGTCCTGTGAAGACGGAACGGTAAGTTTTCTGTACCAGGGCGAGGCCGGTGAGCTTCTGAAACTGTTGTCACGTCTTCCTATCGAGGATCTGACTGTAACGGAGCCGGAGCTGGAGGAAATATTTATGCATTATTACGGAGGAGGGCAGGAATTATGATTATTTTCAGGCAGGAATGGAAACGTGGAAAAATGTCTTTTCTGATCTGGAGCGGAGCCATTGCATCTATGGTTATTCTGTGTATGCTGCTGTTTCCGGAGATGAAGGATGAGATGGGCGATGTGAGCAGGCTGTTTTCTGCCATGGGAGCTTTTACCTCCGCATTCGGAATGGACAAGATCAATTTTGGGGAAGCGCTTGGATTCTATGGTATTGAGTGCGGGAATATTCTGGGGATCGGCGGTGCCATATTCGCGTCGCTACTGGGAGTTTCAGCGCTTGCAGATGAGGAGAAAAATCATACGGCAGAATTTCTGCTTACCCATCCTGTTTCCAGGATGCAGGTTGTATGGGAAAAGCTTCTGTCTGTAATGACACAGATCCTCGCCATGAATGTGCTGATTGTTGTCATCTCCGCAGTTTCTTTCCGTCTGATCGGAGAGGACCTGCCGGTACGTGAATTTTTACTGATGCATGCGGCGTACCTGATGATGCAGGTGGAGATTGCAGCCATTTGCTTTGGAATTTCCGCTTTTTTAAGAAGAGGGGGACTGGGGATCGGGATCGGTCTTGCAACGGTGCTTTACTTTCTGAATCTGGTAGCCAATATCAGCAAATCAGCAGATTTTCTGAAATACGTCACTCCCTTCGGATATGCGGAAGCATCTGATATTATCTCAGAATCTGCACTGAACGCAGGCATGATGGTAATCGGCGCTGCAGTATCTCTGCTCTGTATTGCGGCTGCTTTCCGTGAGTACGGGAAAAAAGACATATTCTGAAATTGAAAAGGACATAGTGCACAAAATAGAAAAACAGGATTTGTATATAATAAACAAAATACATATGAAATATAAAAAATACAGAAAATAATCTTGAAGTTTTTCGAAATGTGTGCTATAGTCCGATTAATTGATAAATGCACACGACGTGTTACTGGTAATGCAGGCAAGATCGGATTGAAATGACAGAGACGTATGCAGTTTCTGTATATTATTTCAGTTTGGTCTTTTTTTGTTGCCAAAATGCCCGGTGTATTTGTCAGGCCGGTCCGGACGGCAGTATGTACCAGAATTTATGAGAAGGAGATTGAGAGTATGGATTACAGCAAGGTTGCTGCTGACATCATCCAGAATGTCGGCGGAAAATCAAATGTGCAGAGTGTTACCCATTGTTTTACGAGACTTCGTTTCGTACTGAAGGATGACAGTAAGGCAAACAAAGAAGTGGTGGAGCATCTGGAAGGTGTCATTTCCGTTGTAGTAGCAGGCGGACAGTTCCAGGTGGTATGTGGTGCAAAAGTAACAAAGATTTACGATGAGGCAGTAAAACAGATCGGAGAGACAGGAACTGACAGTGCTGCAGGAGGAGCGAAAAAAGGCGGACTGAATTTTGTTCTCCAGAAAATTTCCGAGATTTTTACGCCGCTTGTTCCCGCAATCGCTGCAGCAGGTCTGATCAAAGGTCTTCTCTCTGCAGCAGCAAAGCTTCCGATGTTCGATGCGTTTACGGCGACCAGTACGTATACGATTCTGAATACGGCAAGTAATATTATTTTCTACTTTATGCCGATTTTCCTGGCATACACAGCGGCAAAAGCGCTGAAATGCAATGAAATCATTGCAATGGTAATCGGTGGCTTCCTCTGTCATCCGACGATTGATGCACTCGTTCAGGACGTTGAGAATGCATCGACGATATTCGGTCTGCCTGTTATCAAGAAGGCGTTTACGATCGGTGAATCGACGAAGGTGTTCAGCTACACGGAATCTGTCATTCCGATCATACTGGCCGTTATCGTTCTGTATTACCTGGAAAAGGGACTGAAAAAAGTTATACCGGAAATACTGCAGATTATCCTTGTTCCCGGTATTTCTCTGATCGTTATGGTTCCTGTATCGCTCGTTGTTGTAGGACCGGTAGGTATTTACGTCGGTTATGCGATTCAGTGGCTGTATCAGAGTCTGTATTCCTTCAGCCCGCTGCTTGGCGGTACCATTGTCGGTGGTCTGTGGGGGGTATGTGTTATCTTCGGTGCGCACCGTGCACTTCTGCCCATCGGCCTCAATGACGTGGCGATTTCCGGTACGAATACACTGATGTGCTTTGCCGGTGCTGCAAACTTTTCACAGGCAGGAGCAGCTCTCGGTGTTGCATTAAAAACAAAAAATGCAGATACAAAACAGGTTGCGGCAGCCGGTTCTCTGTCTGCATTCCTGGTTGGTGTGACTGAACCGGCTATTTACGGATGTAACCTCCGTCTGAAAAAGCCGATGATCTGTGCCGTAATCGCCGGTGCGTGCGGCGGTGCAATTATGGGTATCGGTAATGCAGTGAATACAGGTTTTGCAAACAACGGTATTCTGACAATTATGTCTTACTATGGGGAAGGAACAAGCCTGAGCCGCTTTGTGGCTTACCTGATCGGTATTTCCGTAGCATTTTTCGGTGCTGCAATTCTTACCTATCTGGTTGGATTCGAAGAAGTGGCATCATCACAGAAATCACTTCCGGAAAAAACGGCAGCACCGGCTCCGGAGGCAACAAAAGCAAATGCAGATATTGTGATTGGTTCTCCGGTAGAAGGAAAAGCAGTAGCATTAAAAGATACCTCAGATGAAGTCTTTGCTTCTGAAGCACTGGGAAAAGGAATTGCAGTCATTCCCACAAAAGGCGAAGTGACAGCACCGGCAGACGGCACACTGGCTGTTCTGTATCCGACCCTTCATGCACTTGGATTCAAACTGGACAGCGGTGTGGAGCTTCTGATCCATATCGGCGTAAACACAGTGGAAATGAACGGAGAAGGCTTCTGCAAGTACGCAGAACAGGGAGACCGGGTGAAAAAAGGTGACCGCCTCGTATCTTTTGATATTGATAAAATCAGGGAAAAAGGATATGATCCTACTGTAATGGTTATCGTTTCCAACACAGATCATTTTGCGGCAGTTACAGGTGTGACGGGAACAGAGGCAAAGCCGGACAGAGATGCAATTTATATCAGAAAATAAGGACTCTCACAAAGAAAGGAGTATTCCATGAAAGCAAAATTTCCTGAAAATTTTCTCTGGGGAGCAGCTTCCTCTGCGTTTCAGATCGAAGGCGGATGGGATGAGGACGGAAAAGGAATGACGGTTGCTGATTTTAATTCCTTCAAGCGTTCCGACCGCCAGGCGGACAGCAAAGTTGCCAGCGATTTCTATCATCACTGGAAAGAAGATATCGCGCTTATGAAGGAGATGGGACTGAAGACGTACCGATTCTCCATTTCCTGGGCCAGAATCATTCCGGACGGCGACGGAGAGGTGAACCGGAAGGGAATCGATTTCTACAATAAAGTGATTGATGAACTGCTTGCAGCCGGAATCATGCCTTTTGTGACGCTGTACCATTTTGACCTTCCGTACGCCCTCGTGGAAAAATACAACGGCTGGGAATCAAGAGCGTGTGTTTATGCCTTTGAGCGGTATGCGAAGGTATGCTTCCGGGAATTCGGCGACAGAGTTAAGTGGTGGCTTGTTCACAATGAACAGAATCTGATGATTCGTGTGGATGAGCGGATGAATATCACAGAGAAGGATCCGTGGAAAGCAGACAGAATCCGTGCACAGATGGATTACCACATGTTTCTGGCACACGCGCTTACGGTAAATGCGTGTCATGAGATGGTGGAGGGCGGAAAAATTGCGCCGGCAGTTTCTTCTACCTGCACGTATCCGCTGACAAACAAACCGGAAGATGTCTGGGCTGCAAAGATAAATGACTGGTTCAAGACAAATTACTGTCTGGACATGCATTATTACGGAGAATATCCGGGATATTACATGCGGTACCTGAAAGAGCGCAATATTGTTCCTCATATGGAAGAGGGGGACAGAGAAATCCTCAGAAGTGCCAAAATGGATTTCATTGCACTGAATTATTACAGAACACTGTGTGCCAGCTACCTTCCGGCCGATGAGGAGCATCCGGTGGGAATGCGTGTATTCCGCGGAAATGAAGTCGATTTTGATCAGTACGGATACTGCCGTGATGAGAAAAACACGAATCTTCAGGCCAGCGAATACGGAGCACAGATTGATCCCATGGGACTGCGTATCGTACTGAATGACTATTATGCGAGGTACCATCTGCCATTGATTATTACGGAGAACGGCCTTGGAACGCCGGATGTGCTGACAGAGGACGGCAGAGTGCATGATGATTACCGCATCGATTATATCCGCGGACATCTGGATGCCATGGCTCTTGCCATGGAGGATGGTGTTGACCTGATGGGATACTGTCCCTGGTCCGTGGTGGACCTGCTCAGCTCGCACCAGGGCTTCCGGAAACGTTACGGCTTCGTCTATATCAACAGAGAGGACATGGATCTGAAAGATCTCGGCCGTATCAGAAAAGACAGCTTTTACTGGTATCAGAATGTAATCAGAACGAACGGGGAAGAACGCTGATACGCTGCATGGCACAGAATGACCAGCAATTCTGCATTCTGGTGTGCGGCACAGCGGTGTAGCAGGAGGATAACATGCGGGTGATAAAAGTTTTAAACAACTCGCTGGTACTGGCGCTGGATGACCGTGGCAGAGAGACCATACTGATGGGGAAAGGGATCGGCTTTCACAAGGCAGCCGGATATCAGTTCAGCAAAGACGAGGTGGAAAAGGTATTTGTCCTCAAGGACCGTTCCATTTCAAGGAGTATCATCAGACTGGCTGCTGAAATTGACAGCGTGTACTTTGAACTGTGCAAAAATGTGATCGATTACGGAATTGAACAGTATCAGATGAAACTGCTGGATCACATTTATCTTTCTCTTACCGATCATCTGGCCTTCGCTGTCAGACGCGTGAAAGAAGGAATTGTGGTTCCGAATTTTTACACGCTGGACATGCAGCGCTTCAATCCAAACGAGTATCAGGTCGGTCATTACGCCCTGAATCTTGTGAAAGAGCAGCTGCAGATCGAACTTCCTGAGGATGAAGCCGGAAATATTGCGTTTCATTTTATTAATGCCCAGGTGGATCATCCATATAATGAAAAAAACAGGCGGATCAGTCAGCTGACGGAGGATGTTCTGAATATTGTGAAGTATTATTACCAGCTGGTTTACGATGAAGAAAGTGTAACGTATTCCAGATATGTGACTCATGTCAGGCTGTTTGCCCAGCGACTGGTGTCCGGTCAGCAGCTTCCGGAGGATTCGTCCCGGCTGATTTATGATCAGATTGCACCGGTCTGTACTTCAGAGTTTTCCTGTGTGGAACGAATTGAACTGTTTGTAAAAGAAAAATTCGGAGTGAAACTCACAAACCAGGAGGCGCTGTATCTCGTTCTACACATACATCGCGTCCTGGAAGAAGGAAGGAAAGGCTGAAATGAAAGGACATATGCATATTGTTGTAATTGATGTGGGTACTTCCAGCATGCGCGGTATTCTGTATACCGAAAAGGCTGAGATTCTGCATGTGCATCAGATTACCTACGAGGTTCAGTATCTGAGCCAGAACCGTGCCGAGCAGGATCCCGATGACTGGAAAAAAGCTCTGTTTGAAATCGGGGCAGCCATGGCTGTTTACGCAGAGGAGAAAGGGATCACGATTGATGCTCTGTCACTGACCTCCCAGAGATCATCGGTGATTCCTGTTGACCGGGAAGGAAAGCCGCTGCGTTCAGCTATTATGTGGCTGGATAAACGAAATGCTGCCATCTGTGAATCGCTGAAACCGGCGGAGGGTGAGATTGCGCGGAGAACGGGTGCGCGGATAAATGCCGTTTTTTCCGGAAGCAAAATGACCTGGATTCACAGAAACGAGCCTGAGATT
This sequence comes from Candidatus Choladocola sp., assembly GCA_034093895.1. Classification (GTDB taxonomy): domain Bacteria; phylum Bacillota; class Clostridia; order Lachnospirales; family Lachnospiraceae; genus Choladousia. The sequence goes on from JAXEBU010000164.1 coordinate 13,345, forward strand.
TACAACCGGGCTTACCGGATTCTGACTATCGCAGATTATCTTTCCTGGCTGATGACGGGAGAGTATAAGACGGATCATACGTATGGAAGCAGATCATCTCTGATGAATATCAGAACGCGGCAGTGGGATGATGAGCTTCTTAATATGTACGAAGTTGACCGTGAAAAACTGTGTGAACTGATTTCACCCGGTGATATTCTCGGATATACGTCTCAGTCATTTTCAGAGGCCACAGGGCTCCCCACAGGAATTCCGATGATCAGTGCCGGCGGCGACCAGCAGTGTGCAGCCCTCGGTATGGGTGTGATCAGCAAAGGGGACATGGAACTTACGACGGGAACGGGTGCGTTTCTCATCGCCTATACAGACTGTGTACCGGAGAATCTCGGATCGGAAGTAATCTGTGGAGCGCATGCAGTCAGAGGAAAATACGTGCTGGAATCAAGCATGCTTTCCTGTTCTTCGCTGTATGACTGGTTCCGCACCCAGTTCTACCCGAATTCAGAAAAGTATAAAGAGATTAACCATGAAGTGGAAGAATCGCCTGCCGGTGCAGGAGGATGTATTGCACTCCCGTATTTTCAGGGAAGAGGGACACCGGACTGGAACAGCAGCGCCACCGGAAGCTTCCTCAATCTGACGCTGAATACAAGACGATGCGATATGGCCCGTGCTGTTCTGGAATCCATTGCATGTGAGGCAAAGAGTAATATAGAAGTGCTGGAGCAGTATGCGGGAACAGCGAGACAGCTGTATATCAGCGGAGGACTGACGAATTTCGGCGTATTTAACCAGATGCAGGCTGATGTTTATCAGAAGCAGCTGATCCGCAGCGAGAATCCGGAGCAGACATCCCTTGGCGGGCTGATCAGTGCGCTCGTATCTCTGGGAGCCTGCGAAGATTATCAGAGTGCTCTTGCCCAGGTGAAAGAGCAGGAGAAGACGGTAAGCTATGAACCGGATCCGGAAAGACGGGAAATTTATGAAAACAAATGCAGTATAATGCAGCAGCTTTACCGGAAACTGTATCCGTAGACCGTCCGGTTAAATAATGTGATGCAAGAAGTGGATCCACGGGGAAAATCCCCGTCGGGTCCATTTTTATGTTGCCAGTCCAGCGGGAAAGCATTAAAATAGAGAAAACAGGAGGGCGGGGAATGAATTGTATTGAAGCAAGAAGAATGGTCGCCCCATTCGTAAAAAAAGAATTATCCGAGAAGGAAACGGAGCAGTTTCTCAGGCATATTGAACACTGCAGTGAATGCATGGATGAACTGGATATTTACTTTACGGTCTATAAAGCGCTGGATACCCTTGATTCCGGTACCCACCAGGAATATAATTTTCAGAAAATGATGAAAGAAGAGTTGCGGGCTGCAAAACGCTCCATTCTGATTCGCAGAACATTTCGCATATTCCGACGGGTTATTCTTGTTCTGACGGAGCTTTTGCTTGTCATCAGTCTGTATACAGGAATTGAAATGAAGATGGGCGAGATGAAACCGGGCACCTTTCACCGGGCAATCCACAGTCTGAGTGCGGGAAAGAAAAAAGACACCGGCGGGATAACGGATAAAGAGATACCGGAAGCGACAGAAAAAACGAGTGAGACAGAGACAACAAAGCAGACAGAAATATCAAAGCAGACAGAAATATCAAAACCGACAGAGACACCGGAGAAATAAGGACAGTGATTTCTGCGGAAATAGAGAAGGAAAGGAATAACTCCATGTCAGAGAAAGAAAAGATTGTTTTAATAGACGGACACAGTATTCTGAACCGTGCCTTTTACGGACTGCCTGTTCTGACGAACAGTGAAGGGCTGCATACGAATGCGGTATACGGTTTTCTGAATATTCTGTTTAAAGTGCTGGAGGAGGAATCGGCAGCGTATGTGGCCGTTGCCTTTGACCTGAAGGATCCCACGTTCCGCCATAAGATGTATGAGGGATACAAGGGAACAAGAAAACCGATGCCCCAGGAACTCCACGAACAGGTTCCGCTGATGAAGGAGATGCTTCAGGCCATGAGAATTCCGGTCATGCAGCTCTCCGGCTATGAAGCAGACGACATTCTGGGAACGGTGTCGAGACAGATGGAACAGCAGGGGCTCGATGTTTCCATCGTTTCCGGTGACCGTGATCTGCTGCAGCTTGCGAGAGACGATATCAGAGTACGTATTCCGAAGACGAAAGCAACAGGCACGGAGATTGAGGATTACTATGCGGCAGATGTTGTGGAGAAGTATCAGGTGACACCGGTTCAGTTCATTGATCTGAAGGCGCTGATGGGAGATGCTTCTGACAATATTCCGGGTGTTCCGGGAATCGGAGAAAAAACAGCCACAAAAATCATTGCGAAATACGGTTCCATCGAAGAGGCGTATGCGCATGCAGACGAGATAACGCCTGCGAGAGCGCGGGAATCACTGAAGAACCATTATGATATGGCACAGATGAGTAAGGTTCTGGCGACGATCGATTTGAATGCTCCCTTTGAACTGAACAAAGAGGATGCAAAAATTGACAATCTGTATACAAAAGAGGCCCTTGAATTATGCAGGCGCCTGGAGTTTAAAAATCTTCTGGGAAGATTTCAGATTCAGGAAGAAAAGAAAGATACAGCAGTCTTTATCAGGATACGGGATTTTGGTGAGGCGGAACGGATCTTTGATGAGACGAAAGGAAAACGGACTGCATTCCGGATAATCAGCGAGCACAGTCAGATACTGGGCGTTGCATTGTGTGCTCAGCCGGAGAAAGCATTCTGGATGGAAGCAGGCGGATTTCTGACGGCGGATTACCTCTGCCAGCGGGTGGCAGATATGACAGAAACGTGGGAATCCGGTGTGACAATGCACTTAAAAGAGCAGCTGTCCTGGCTGAAAATCAGTCCGGAAAACCGTCCGAAGCTGTTTGATGCGGCAGTGGCATCGTATCTCGTTAATCCGCTGAAAGACAGTTATGACTGCGAGGATATTGCGAAAGAGTATCTGAATGAGATGATCCCCTCCCGTTCTGAACTTTTCGGAAAAGATGCTCTGGAAGAGGTCAGTTCCCGGAATCCGGAAGCATTTCTTGATTATATCTGCCGCAGTGTTTTCGTGTTGTACAGAGCACAGCCGGTGATGGCGGAGCGACTGCAGGAGCTTGGAATGAAGCAGCTCTTTGAAGAGATTGAGATGCCTCTCGTATTTACGCTGGCAGATATGGAGCGGGAAGGAATCCGTGTCAGGGCGGAAGAACTGAAAACGTACGGACAGCAGCTTACGGGACGGATTCTGGAACTGGAACAGATGATCTATGATGCAGCCGGTGAGACGTTTAATATAAATTCACCGAAGCAGCTGGGTGTGATTCTCTTTGAAAAGCTGCAGCTGCCCCACGGAAAGAAGACGAAGACCGGATACTCTACGGCTGCCGATGTACTGGAGAAGCTGGCCCCCGATTATCCCATTGTGTCTGAAATCCTGGAGTACCGTCAGATGACGAAGCTGAAATCCACGTATGCCGACGGACTGGCCGCCTATATCGCTGCGGACGGCAGGATCCACGGAAAATTCCATCAGACCATTACCGCTACGGGAAGAATCAGCAGTACCGAGCCGAATCTGCAGAATATTCCGATCCGAATGGAGCTGGGAAGACTGATCCGGAAAGTATTCGTCCCGGATCCCGGTTTTGTATTTCTTGATGCAGACTATTCACAGATTGAACTGCGCGTGCTGGCCCATCTGTCTGATGATGAAAAACTGATTCAGGCGTATCGGGATGCTCAGGATATTCATACAATCACAGCTTCGGAAGTTTTTCATGTGAAGCCGGAGGAGGTAACACCGCTGCTGCGGCGCAATGCAAAAGCAGTCAATTTCGGTATTGTATACGGTATCAGTTCTTTTGGGCTGAGCCAGGATCTGAGCATCACAAGAAAAGAGGCACAGGAGTATATCGAGCAGTACTTTAAAACGTATCCCGGAATCAAACTGTTCCTGGACCGTACGGTGGAGGAAGCCGGAAAAACGGGATACGTTACCACCATGTTCGGAAGAAGGCGTCCCGTTCCGGAACTGAAATCGTCCAATTACATGCAGCGTTCCTTCGGAGAGCGTGTGGCCATGAATGCTCCGATCCAGGGAACGGCAGCAGATATTATTAAAATAGCCATGAACCGGGTAAATGAGTGGCTTCACAGCCATCATATGAAATCACGTCTGATTCTTCAGGTGCATGATGAACTTCTGGTGGAAACGGCAGAAGACGAGCTGGACCAGGTGCGCGATATGATGGTGCGCGAGATGCAGCATGCTGCCGATATGAAGGTGAGGCTTGAGGTTGACATTCATGCCGGAATAAACTGGTACGAAGCAAAATAAAGATGAACAGCGACAGGCGGGAGAATTACGAATATGAAAGTTCTTGGAATTACAGGAGGTGTCGGTGCAGGAAAAAGCACCATTCTGGATTATATGCAGAAGATGTACCATGCGCGTGTGATTCAGGCGGATAAAGTGAGCCATATGCTGCAGGAGGTGGGACAGTCCTGCTATTACAGAATCATTGAGACATTTGGTACCGGAATTCTGAATGGAGATCATACCATCAGCAGAGAGAAGCTGGCAGCGGCAGTTTTTGATGATTATGGTATGCTGCAGAAGCTGAATCAGATTATTCATCCGGCAGTGAAAGAATTCATTATAAAAGAAATAGAAGAAGAGAAGAGACGGAAAAGAGTTCCCTTTGTCGTCATAGAGGCAGCGCTGCTGCTGGAGGATCATTATGATCTGATTTGTGATGAAATATGGTACGTCTATGCGGATGAGGCCACGCGCAGAGTACGGCTGATGAAAAGCCGGGGATACAGCGATGCGAAGGTGCGGAAAATCATGGGCAATCAGATGAAAGATGCAGGTTATCGTGCCAGATGCAAATTTGTGATTGACAACAGTGGTAATATTGTGGAAAATACGTATGAACAAATTGACAAAGGACTGATAGAACATGAATTTCTGTAGTATTGCCAGCGGAAGCAGCGGAAACTGTATTTTCGTGGGGACAGAGCAGACGAGTGTACTGATTGATGCGGGGATCAGCGGAAAACGTGTGGCAGCGGGCCTGCATGAGATTGACCGGGATCCGAAGGAGATTGATGCGATTCTCGTGACCCATGAACACTCGGATCATATTCGCGGACTTGGCGTTCTTTCCAGAAAATACGGAATACCCGTTTACTCTTCTGAGGGAACGATACATACCATGCTGGAGTCTCAGATGCTTGGAAAGGTAGATGAGTCGCTGTTTCACGAAATCACACCGGATGAACCGTTTGCCATCGGAGATCTGACCGTCAGCCCCTTCCGTGTGTCACACGATGCGGCAGAGCCGGTTGCCTATCGCTTTTTTGCAGGTGACAAATCGGTGGCCGTAGCGACGGATCTCGGATATTATGATGATTATATTGTGGAGCATCTGAAGGGGCTTGATGCAGTGCTGATCGAGTCGAACCATGATATCAACATGCTTCAGGTGGGTTCTTATCCGTATTATCTGAAACAGAGGATTCTCGGGAGAAAAGGTCATCTTTCCAATGAAAATGCAGGGAGACTGCTGGGAGAGATTCTTCATGACAAAATGAGTGCTGTGATGCTGGGGCATCTGAGTAAGGAGAATAATTACGAAGCGCTGGCCCTTGCTACCGTGTGTGCTGAGATAACCATGGGGGACAATCCGTACAGGGCAGACGATTTCCGGATTCAGATAGCAAAGAGGGATGATCCGTCACCGATGATTGCGGTGTGATCACTGAAAAACCGGAGGAGAGAAATACAGTAAAAAGGAAAATGCGCAGGAGCATATCCGCAGGAAGATGCGTAAATGCGCATACAAGGAGAGGAAAAATGAAAAAAACAATTATTACCGTAGTCGGAAAAGACACCGTTGGAATTATCGCCAGAGTATGTACCTATCTTGCAGAGAATAATGTGAATATTCTTGATATTTCACAGACGATTGTACAGGGCTTTTTTAATATGATGATGGTGACGGATGCAACACAGTCTCCGAAAAACGGAGCGCAGATTGCGGACGAGCTGGAAGTTCTGGGCAAGGAAATCGGAGTGGTAATCCGCTGCCAGCATGAAGACATTTTCAATATGATGCACAGAATCTAAAAGGCGGGGAAACGGTATGATAAATATATTTGAAGTAAATGAAACGAATAAGATGATCACCCAGGAGAATCTGGATGTCCGTACCATTACGCTGGGTATCAGTCTGCTGGACTGTATTACAGACGATCTGGCTCAGCTGAATGAGAATATTTACCGGAAAATTACGGCTGTAGCGAAAGATCTCGTTGCGACGGGCGAAGACATTGAGAAAGAATTCGGGATCCCCATTGTGAACAAGCGTATTTCTGTTACACCCATTGCCATGATCGGAGGAAGCGCCTGCAGATCCTCAGAAGATTTTGTGACGATTGCGCGGACGCTGGACCGTGCGGCAAAAGAAGTGGGTGTCAATTTCCTGGGCGGATACTCAGCCCTCGTATCGAAGGGGATGACGAAAGCCGACGAATTTCTGATCCGCTCCATACCGCAGGCCCTTGCACAGACAGAGCGTGTGTGCAGCTCCGTCAATGTGGGCTCCACCAAATGCGGCATTGATATGGATGCAGTCCGGCTGCTGGGTGAAGTCATTCTGGAAACAGCAGAGCTGACGAAAGAAAATGATTCTCTGGGCTGTGCAAAGCTGGTGGTATTCTGTAATGCGCCGGATGACAATCCGTTTATGGCAGGCGCATTCCACGGTGTTACAGAAGCAGATGCTGTGATCAATGTCGGTGTCAGTGGTCCGGGCGTAGTAAAACACGCACTTTCCTATGTGCGCGGAGCTGATTTTGAGACCTTATGCGAAACGATCAAGAAGACAGCTTTTAAGGTTACCCGTGTGGGACAGCTTGTTGCCCAGGAAGCTTCCAAACGTCTGAATATTCCTTTCGGTATCATAGATCTTTCCCTTGCACCGACACCGGCTGTGGGTGACAGCGTGGCGGATATTCTCTGTGAGATCGGCCTGGAATACGCCGGTGCGCCGGGCACAACGGCAGCTCTTGCGCTTTTGAATGATCAGGTGAAAAAAGGCGGTGTTATGGCATCCTCCTATGTGGGTGGCCTGAGCGGTGCTTTTATTCCTGTCAGTGAAGATCAGGGAATGATTGATGCAGTGCGGGCAAATGCCCTGACAATTGAAAAACTGGAAGCAATGACGTGTGTCTGTTCGGTAGGTCTTGACATGATTGCCATTCCGGGAAGTACAAAAGCTTCCACAATTTCCGGCATTATCGCAGATGAGATGGCAATCGGCATGGTAAATCAGAAGACAACGGCGGTCCGTGTGATTCCTGTAATCGGCAAAGACGTGGGAGATATGGTGGAATTCGGAGGACTTCTGGGATACGCTCCCGTTATGCCTGTGAATCCGTATTCCTGCGAAGCCTTTGTCAGCAGAAAGGGGAGAATTCCCGCGCCGATTCACAGCTTTAAAAACTGACAGGTTTCCTGTATACGGGAAGAGAATGTGCTCTGTGAAATCTATGTGTTGAAAAAATTAATTCTAAATGATTATTTTATAAACAATCTTAAGAATTGTTAAATTCCTTGACACAATAATATGCGTTTGTTACGATAAAAACGCAAAAATGTAACAACTTCGTAACAGATGCAATTGGATGGAGGCGAGGAATAAGAATGAAGCGAAGATTACAGAGACTGACTGCCTGCTTTCTGGCGGCCGGAATGAGTTTTTCTGCTGCAGGTCTGGTGGCTTATGCTGACGGAAATGAAGCAGAGGAGACGGCTGACCTGACAGGACAGATGGCTTTTGCACAGTGCAAAGAGTACATTAATGTGCGCAGCGAAGCCAGTACAGACGGCGAGGTGGTCGCAAAAATCTACAACAATGGTTCTGCAACGATTCTGGAGCAGGACGGTGACTGGTACAGGATTCAGTCGGGAAACGCTGTAGGGTATGTGAAGGCTGAGTATTTTGCCACGGGTGACGAGGCGGATGAGATTGCGCAGAAAGTCGCATACAACGTGGCAGTGGTTTATCCGGAGGTGCTGAATGTACGTCAGGAAGCAAGCACGGATTCCGCTACAGTGACAGTCGCTTACAGTTCGGATGAACTGGAGGTTGTGGACTACCAGGGAGACTGGATGAAAGTGGCTCTCGGTGATGATGTGTACGGATACGTAAATGCTTATTACGTTGAGAGCAAAACGTACTATCCGGTGGCAGAGACACTGGAAGAAGAGCAGGCGCGTCTTGCTGCAGAGCAAAAACAGCGCGCATCAGAAGAGCATGATCAGGAAACAGGATCAGAAGATACGTCGTATGCGGAATACACAAATACTCAGGAGACATCAGATGTTCAGACGGGATCTTACGATGAAAATGTGACGGATGATACGTATCAGACGCCATCTGAGACAGAGACGGCCTGGACGGAAGTGCCTGAGACAGAGACGACCTGGACGGAAGCACCTGAGACAGAGGTGACCTGGACGGAAGCACCTGAGACAGAGACGACCTGGACGGAAGCACCTGAGACGGAGACGACCTGGACGGAAGCGCCTGAGACAGAGACGACCTGGACGGAAGCACCTGAGACGGAAGCTCCCCAGACAGAGACCGAGAGCCAGGAGAATTCTTCTGCGGGAACGGACTCCTCTGTCGGACAGAGCATTGCGAATTATGCACTGCAGTTTGTGGGAAATCCGTACGTATGGGGTGGGACAAGCCTG
>JAXEBU010000165.1:0-8069 GCA_034093895.1 Candidatus Choladocola sp.
CATGGCTCTTATCCTGCCATTCCTCCGGTGTCCAGTTGCAGAAGGGCGGAAGTTCAAAACCATGGTCCTTTATCAGCTGTTCCATGTAGCGGATGCAGCTGTTCACTTCTGAACGTTTCATTTCATCATTCCTCTCCAAATGTTCTGCACGTAAGACGGATCATCCCATCCGCTTTGTGCCCTGAAAAAGCAAAGAGCACTGCATTTCCCGATTTTCTCGCGTTCTGCAGTGCCCTTTCTGTCATCATCTCTTTCGGCAGCCGTCAGGCTCCGCTATTATTAAGTCCCACATGCATTTGAGCTGAATATCAGCTCTCCTGTACTTCCAGAATGCCCATCGGACATGCCTTAGCGCAGATACCGCATGCGATACATTTTGAAGCTGTCGGTGATGTTTCAGCCTTTACGAGTACACCGAACGGACAGACTTCCGCACATTTGCCGCATCCTGTACACAGCTTTTTGTTGATCATGTAAACGCCCTTTGCGTTCTGTGTAATAGCACCAGCCTCACACGTTCTCGCACATTTTCCACACTGTACGCATACATTTGTCTTCACTGCACCGTTTTTCTCAACGATTCTGATGCAGGATTTGTCCGGATCAAACTCCTTATAAAACGCTTCGGAACAGGCGTGTACACACGCCAGACATGCCATACATGCAGTCTTGTCAGTTACCACTAATTTCTTCATATGTATTCCCTCCATTTTTTATAGTCTGTGTCTTTGCTCTCGCCGGATATCGCGTCTTCCGTTTCTGTATCCGCATACATATTCAAGTCGAAGACCGGGCTCCCACTGAGATGAATCTGTTATTACTCACCACTGTTATGAAGCGGGAGTCTTCTTCGACTGAGATAGAATTATTATATCATCCCGGTGTATGCCCGTCAATTTTAATCTATTCTTATCCGGGAATGCTTTCAGAAAAAAATCCCCCTCTGCCGCACTATGTCTTACACACTGCGACAGAGGAGGATCCTCATGCTTTCATTATACAAGCTCAAGAACTACTTCCATAGCTCCGTCACCTTTACGCTGACCAATCTTTACGATTCTGGTGTAACCACCGTTGCGGTCTGCGTACTTCGGAGCGATCTCATCGAACAGTTTTGCTGTCAGATCAATCTCTTTTGTATTTTTCTTCTTGCCTGCTGCTTCAGCCGGAACCTCTTTTACCGGATACAGAACCTTCAGCATCTGACGGCGTGCGTGCAGTCTGCTCGGTTTGTCTTTCTTGATTTCCTTCTGAACTTCATCATATACGGTAACTTTCTTGCCGTCTACTACTTCTTTTACTCTCTTGCCGTCTTTGTCCTTGCGTGCAACTTTTGCAGTAACGGTAACTGTTTCGTAGTTATCTCTTTCTCTTACTGCCATTGCAATCAGGCCTTCAGCAATCTTGCGTACTTCTTTTGCTTTTGATTCAGTAGTAACGATTTTTCCTCTGTAGATCAGAGCTGTTACCTGGTTTCTGAGCAGAGCTTTTCTCTGATCAGCTGTTCTGCTAAGTTTTCTATAACCTGCCATTTTAATTTTCCTCCATTCCGGAACATACGGTCACGCTCTTCGGGCTTACTGACGGTATGCTGTCTCGTCCATCGTGTGTATTGTTATTCCCGATTGCGGGAATTTTCTCAAAGACTACGCCTTTGAGAAGCAGAGGACAACGTTTTCTGACTGCTGTCCTTATTCGTCGCTGGGATTCAGTGATAATCCGAGCTCTTTCAGCTTGCCGAGCACTTCTTCCAGAGACTTCCGTCCCAGGTTGCGGACTTTCATCATATCTTCGGAAGTTCTGTTGCAAAGCTCTTCTACTGTATTGATACCGGCACGTTTCAGACAGTTGAAGGAACGTACGGAAAGCTCCAGCTCATCGATATTCATCTCAAGAACTTTTTCCTTCTCATTGTCCTCTTTCTCGATCATAACTTCTGCTGATTTTGCATTCTCAGACAGATCAATGAACAGACCGAGATGTGCGCTCAGTACTTTTGCAGCAAGGCTGACTGCCTCATCCGGCTCCAGCGTTGCATTCGTATATACATCAAGTGTCAGCTTATCGTAATCGGTAATCTGACCAACACGCGTATTCTCCACGGTAAGGTTGACACGCTCAACCGGTGTATAAATTGCATCAACTGCGATCACACCAATCGGCATATCCTCTGTCTTGCCTTTCTCTGCGCTGACGTATCCGCGGCCCTTCGTGATCGTAAGCTCCATATAAAGCTTGCTGTCCGGTCCGCCGTTCAGGGTAGCAATCACCTGATCCGGATTCATAATCTCGATATCCTGATCCACCTGAATGTCAGCACCTGTCACTACGCCTTCGCCTTCGAATTCAATATACGCAATTTTGGCTTCATTCGTCTCACTGGTGTTTTTGATGGCCAGTGATTTGATATTCATAATAATTTCTGTAACGTCTTCTTTTACGCCAGGGATAGAGCTGAATTCATGCAGTACACCTTCGATTTTGACCTGGCTTACGGCAGCTCCCGGCAGAGAAGACAGCATAATTCTTCTCAGAGAGTTTCCAAGAGTCGTACCGTAACCTCTTTCGAGCGGTTCAACTACAAATCTTCCAAATCTCTTATCTTCTGACATTTCTGCTATTTCAATTTTTGGCTTGTTGAAATCGAACACCTTTAGCCCCTCCTTCTGGGTTTACTGTAATCTGAGGGTTTCTGTTACATTGGCGCACGCCGAAACGTGCGCTCACTTAATTATTTAGAATACAACTCGACGATAAGCACTTCGTTAACGGGAACATCGATTGCTTCTCTTGTCGGAAGTTCCTTAACAGTTCCTTTCAAAGCCTCTGTATCTACTTCAAGCCATTCCGGTACCAGTCTTCCTGCTGTTACCTCGAGAATGTCTTTGTATCTCTGAGAACCTTTGCATTTCTCTTTGATTTCAATTGTGTCGCCTGCTTTTACAAGATAGGACGGAATGTTCACCTGTTTTCCGTTTACAAGGATATGCTTGTGGTCAACGATCTGTCTTGCTTCTTTTCTTGTTCTTGCAAGTCCCATGCGGAATACTACATTGTCAAGACGGCTCTCCAGAAGGATCATCAGGTTTGTACCTGTCTGACCTTTCATTCTGTCGGCTTTCTTGTAGTAGTTACGGAACGGTTTTTCCAGTACGCCGTAGATGAATTTTGCTTTCTGTTTCTCTCTCAGCTGGAGACCGTACTCACTCATCTTACGGTTTGCGCGCTTTAATTCTCTGTTTGATTTTTTATCTATTCCTAAATACACCGGATCAAGACCAAGTGATCTGCATCTTTTAAGAACAGGAACTCTGTTAACTGCCATTTCTTTAGACCTCCCTGATTAGACTCTTCTGCGTTTTGGCGGACGACATCCGTTGTGCGGTACCGGAGTTACGTCTCTGATACTTACTACTTCAAGACCGTTTGCGGAAAGCGCACGGATAGCTGCTTCTCTTCCTGAACCCGGTCCCTTTACGAATACGTCAACTGTCTTCAAACCATGTACTAATGCTGCCTTTGTAGCAGTTTCTGCAGCCATCTGTGCTGCATACGGAGTAGATTTCCTTGAACCTCTGAATCCAAGACCACCGGCACTTGCCCATGATAATGCATTTCCCTGTGCATCCGTCAGAGTAACGATTGTGTTATTGAAGGATGACTGGATATGTGCCTGTCCGCGTTCAACGTTTTTCTTAACGCGCTTTTTTGTCACTTTCTTTGTAACTTTTTTAGCTGCCATAATCTAAACTAACCTACTTTCTTGTGATGTAATTATTTACGGAATTTTACTTATTTCTTCTTATTAGCTACGGTTCTCTTCGGGCCCTTACGTGTTCTTGCGTTTGTCTTTGTCTTCTGTCCACGTACCGGAAGTCCTTTTCTATGACGGATACCTCTGTAGCATCCGATTTCCTGCAGTCTCTTGATGTTGAGGGCAGTATCTCTTCTGAGATCACCTTCTACCATGTAATGTTCATCGATGATGTCACGGATTCTTCCTACTTCTTCATCGGTCAAATCTCTGACACGTGTGTCAGGATTTACATTCGCTGCAGCCAGAATCTTGTTTGCGCTTGTTCTACCGATTCCGTAGATATAGGTCAAACCGATTTCTGCACGTTTTTCTCTTGGTAAGTCTACACCAGCAATACGAGCCATGTAATTGTTCCTCCATTTTTCTTTATTGTCTCTAATTGGGGCAGTCATAGCCGCCCAGCCACCGAAGTGACCTTTCCACTCCATTAAGCCTTGAGTCTCCGGCCATCGGCCGTTGCTCTTGCAGGACATACTCATTCTGCACACAGCGGTTTTCGCGCAGAATCGTGGACTGTCAGAATCCTGGAATGGTATTAAAAGCAATATCGCAACGAAATAAAATCTCTGACTATCTATATATAAGAGTCATTTTTCATAACTGTTACGCGGTCCATGCAAACCGGTTCAGTCATCTTCTCATTTATTCCATCGTTATATTGATTTGTGACTGTGACTTATGTCACTGTCATTTCCGCCGTTTTGTGTTGCTTAACCCTGTCTCTGTTTGTGTTTCGGGTTCTCGCAGATAATCCGGATACTTCCCTTTCTCTTGATAACCTTACACTTTTCACAGATCGGTTTCACTGATGATCTAACCTTCATGGTTAATCCTCCTTTCACCTTTGTCCTGTTTCCGGTCTTCCGAAAAGGCGCACTGCACCCATTTCACAAAGACACAGCAATTATTATAATACGAAGTTTGTCAAAATGCAAGCATAATCTTTACAAAACTGCCAAAAAAGAGGGCTGTCTCTGCAGTGTATTCTCTCATCACCCTTCAACAGTCCTCTGATTTATCCACAGCAGAAAACAGTCCCCGCTGTCGTGCTTATTTATCTCTCCAGATAATTCTTCCTTTTGTCAGATCATACGGAGACAGCTCAATTGTTACCTTATCTCCCGGAAGGATACGGATAAAATTCATGCGGAGCTTTCCACTGATGTGCGCAAGCACTACATGCTTGTTTTCAAGCTCTACACGGAACATTGCGTTCGGGAGTTTTTCCAGTACCGTACCTTCTACCTCAATGACATCTGCTTTTGACATATAATCCTCCTGTCATACATTTAATTGTTTTCCTGCATGATCCGGTAATTCGACAGAATTTTTCTTACGTGTGCGTCCAGTGTGATGGACTGCATCTGCGCAAGCAATTCATCCGGAAGGTGCCTGATCACCTGTACATGCATCTGCTTCTTTTTTTTCGGTGTTTCCAGAAGCTTGCGCTTTCCGTCTGCCAGCCAGAAGTACGTGCCGTCATCCTCAAGAACAACGTACAGCGTTCCTTTGTCATGGCCTGCTCTGGAAACTGCCAGCATTTCGGATTTCCAAACCTTCATGCAAACCTCCAACTGAATAGCCCTCTGCCGCCGACCGCTTTCACAGCAGATGCTCCCGGAAAAAGCAGCCGCGGACCAGTAGCCGAACCGTTATATTTTATTCACTCAGTGTCAGGATCTCCGGCTCACCGTCCGTGATCAGAATTGTATTTTCATAATGAGCTGACAGACTTCCGTCCTCTGTCACTACAGTCCAGTCATCATCAAGCCACGCAACGTCTGCACCTCCGGTATTGATCATCGGTTCCACGGCCAGTGTCATGCCCGGAGCAAGACGAATGCCTCTGGTTCTCTGACGGAAATTCGGAATCTGCGGGTCTTCATGAAGCGCATGACCGATTCCGTGCCCTACCAGATCGCGGACAACTCCGTAACCGAAGGACTCTGCATAGTCGCCGATGGCTGCCGAAATCTCATGAAGTCTGTGCCCCTCCCGTGCAAATTCAATTCCTCTGAAAAAGGATTCCCTTGTCACATCAATCAGTTTCTGTGCTTCCGGGGAAATCTGTCCGACCCCATATGTTCTTGCCGCATCAGAATGCATTCCCTTATAGATCAGGCCTGCATCGATGCTGACAATGTCTCCTTCATGGAGTATTTTTTCTTTGTACGGAATTCCATGTACGACTTCATCATTGACAGAAATACAGAATGATGCCGGATAACCGTTGTAATTCAGAAAATTCGGCGTACATCCGAATCCGCGGATGACTCTTTCTCCCAGCTTGTCAAGTTCGTATGTTGAGACTCCCGGCCGTATGGCATCTGCCAGCTCTTTGTGGACAATCTCCAGAAGTCTTCCCGCTTCTCTCATCAATTCAATTTCATGTGCCGATTTAATCGTAACTGCCATACTGTTTACGCCTCCAGAATTCTGACGATTGCTTCGAATACGTCATTCATATCCTGTGTTCCGTCTACTGTTTTCAGAATACCCTGTTCTGTATAGTAATCAATCAGCGGCTGTGTCTGATTATGATATACGGTAAGTCTCTTCTGAACCGTTTCCGGCTTGTCATCATCACGAAGAATCAGTTTTTCTCCGCAGACTTCACATGCTTCTCCCTTTTTGGAAGGATTATAAACAACATGATACGTAGCTCCGCAGCCGACACATGCTCTTCTTCCTGACATTCTTGATATAATGTTCTCATCGGGAACATCTACATCCACGGCATAATCCATCTTCTCATTTCGCTTAGCAAGTGCTCTGTCCAGCGCTTCTGCCTGCGGAATTGTTCTCGGAAATCCATCCAGAATGTAACCATTCTGACAGTCTTCCTGTGAAAGACGGTCAATTACGAGGTCAACCGTCAGCTCATCCGGAACGAGAAGTCCCTGATCCATGTATTCTTTTGCTTTCTTTCCAAGCTCTGTTCCGTTCTTAATGTTTGCTCTGAAAATATCTCCCGTAGATACATGGGGAATCTGATATTTCGCAGCGATCATTTTTGCCTGTGTTCCTTTGCCGGCACCGGGTGCACCAAGCATGACGATCTTCATAATGATATACCTCCTTATACAATTTTAGTGCACTCCATTCTGCCGTATCTGAACCGTCCCTGAGGACAGCTCATCATACGACAGGAAGTGAAGTACACTGTTTATTCTGTCAGGAATCCTTTGTAGTTACGAACTAACATCTGGGACTCAATCTGTTTTAATGTTTCAAGGATAACACCTACAATGATGATGATGGAGGTTCCACCGAAGGATACCTGTGCGCCAAACACACCATTGAAGAAAATCGGTACAAGTACGACAATGATCAGTCCTGCAGCTCCGATGAATACGATGTTTCCGAGAACCTTATTTAAATAATCTGTAGTCGGCTTGCCGGGACGGATACCCGGGATAAAACCACCCTGTTTCTTCATATTATCTGCCACTTCAATCGGATTGAAGGTGATTGATGTGTAGAAGTATGCGAAGAAGATAATCAGGGCAATGTACAGAATCAGACCGATGGAATAAATCGGTTTGTTAAAGTTGAACCAGTTGCCCTGGCTCAGCATTCCGATAATCGTTCCGCCGATACCACCCGGATTCTTGCCTGAGAAGGACACAATAATCTGCGGGATGGACATCAGTGAGGATGCAAAGATAACCGGAATAACTCCAGCCGTATTGACCTTGAGCGGGATGAATGTGGATTGGCCGCCCACCATTTTTCTTCCCTGCATTTTCTTTGCATACTGCACCGGAATTTTCCGCTGTGCATCGTTCAGGATAATAACAAGAACGATTGTAACAAGAATAACCGCAAGGATGATAACAGCTGCAAGTGCGCCGTGAGCAAGTGTCTTGCCCTTTACAAACATCTCAAACAGGCTGGTCATATCGGAAGGGATACTGGAAAGGATGTTTACCATCAGGACGATGGAAATACCGTTTCCAACACCGTTTTCCGTAATTCTTTCACCAACCCACATCAGGAATGCACTTCCTGCTGTGAGTGCAACGATTACAGTCAGACCACTGAGGAAGTTCATGTCCGGAATCAGTCCGGATCTTCCGAAACCGATGGTCATTGCAATACTCTCAATCAGAGCAAGACCAACTGTAACGTAACGGGTGATCGCCGCAATTTTCTTTCTTCCGTCTTCTCCATCCTTATGCATCTCTTCCAGTGCCGGGATGGCAATGGTGAGCAGCTGAATAATAATGGATGAAGTAATGTAGGGGGTGAT
>JAXEBU010000166.1:0-13398 GCA_034093895.1 Candidatus Choladocola sp.
GCCGGCACCGCAGACCAGCTTTCCGTCGATCAGGTCACTGATGCTGCTGAAGATCTGGTCGATCAGCGTGTTGGTGCTTCCCTTGTCCACCTTCTGGCTGAGCTCCCAGTGGTAATCCAGCAGTCTGGCAAACTCGTCCACATTTCCGCGTTCCAGCTCAAACCGCATCAGCGCAGCCACCTTCTGAATTTCATTTAAGGCAAAGAGGCTGTCCGGTTCATTTCCCACGTAGCGTCCGATCACATCGCGCAGCAGGTTCCGGGCCAGTCGCCTCTGTCCCGTATAGATCAGCGCAAAACGCTCCGACAGCTCCGCTTTCGTCTCTTCACGCAGTGCAATATGGCACACTTTAATCTTCTGCTCCACACCCGGCATGGAAGTAATAAACTTCAGACCAGGAGTGACGCCTCCCACCTGATCCTGCCATCCGCCTCCTGTGGACATAATCTGCTCCATGGCCAGCACATGGCTGTACAGGTCATCTTCCGTATAATCAATTCCCGTGAACTCAAATACTGCCTTTACGCAGGCCGCCGAAAGAATCGAAGAAGTTCCGAGACCGGATCCCTTGGGCACATTGGTCACTTCGCTGTGCATCACGAAGCCTCCGCCCAGCCGTTCCAGAATCTCCTCCAGACTGTGGCCCTCCTTCGGAATAATACCGCAGGCCAGCAGACACGCCTTCTGAAGCGCAAAAGGATCAAAGGGATCTCCGGTTTCCTGCAGCGGTTCGATGGAATCAAATTCTCCGTGGACATCCATATCACGGCTGTCAAATACAATTTTGTGCTCCGGAATTTTTTCCAGCGTCACCTCCACAGGCTTTTCTCCGTTCAGAAGAATCGCCACATTCAGTACCGTACCACCGTTTTCGTTGCAGTACGGAGGGGTATCACTCCAGCCACCGCCCCAGTTGACACGCAGCGGAAGCTTTACCGTGTGACGGTCCGCAACAATCCGGGCATTTTCATTGTACTGCAGGCTCTGAATCGTCGCTTCCAGAATCGTAGACTGAATTGTGCGGAAGCACTCCTGAACCTCTGTCTCGGATCCAAGAGCCGTTCCCAGATAATAATGGAGACGGATTCTGTCGCTGAAATCAGACGAAGCCAGCCGCTTCACCATCCATTCTTTCTGAATCTTTGTCAGTTCAGACAGCGGTTCCAGCTGTCTGGCCGGAGTACGAAAACGGATTGCCTTGGCAATCTCATCCATCTCAACCAGTTCCTTCATCCGCCTGTCCCATGCAATAATCGCGGCAGGATCCGCCGCATTGAAACCGGAACAGAGCGACTTTCTGGAGCCACGCTTCCACTGCTCCAGCTTTGATTCATATTCCGCATCCGTCTGTGCATCTTTTTCAATCAGATCGTAAAGCTCCAGAGCTGCCGCAACGGCCTCTCGGATGGTATCCTTCTCCGGATACAGGGCCGCCGTCCACAGCGTATGAGAAGTACTCTCCCATAAATTTACGCCCAGCTTACTGCTGATATCATCGAGATCCTTTCCGAACAGCCGGTTCTCCTTGGGATTGTCTCCCGTACCGTAGATCCGGGCAACAAACTTTCCGTTCCGCTGCTTCAGACCGTGGAGAACCACATGATCCGGTATCGTCTCATCATGAACATCGATATAGGAAAGGACAACATCGCTGCCCACCTTCGCTCTGCTGTGCACGAAAGAAACTTCCAGATAGCAGTTTTCACCGATGACTGCCCTGCTGCTTAAAACACTGTTATATCCGGCACAGTCATCCCGCTTGATACTGCTGTTTACCTGACGGCTCCAGCCGAGATCGCTGTACTCCTCCACACCGCCGCTCATCAGATTCAGGATTTCTCTCGTTGTTCCGAAATGAATAAACTTTGCCGGAGCCAGACGAAGGAGCTTCAGACGATAAGGACGAAGGGCTTCCCAGACCTTCGAGCGTGCCTCCAGAAGTTCCGGGCAGAAATCGCCCTCCGGCTTTTCCTTATAAAACTGCTCCAGCGTAGAGTCCTCTGCCAGCGGATACAGAAAATCGCCGTACAGAGAAAGGCGGACCGTCTCATTGACGAACCGGTCATAATCCGACTGATCCGATATCAGTTCATACAGCGCATCCAGCATCCCGCGGGAGAAAATCACAGCACCCGTATCAATATCCACACAGTCGCTCTCGTTGACGGCACCGCAGTCTTTCAGCGTCTCCACCGTCTGCTTATGCAGAAACCGTTTTACATTTCCGCTGTCTCCATTTAAGAACACACCGTGATTTTTTCCCGTCTCCACCTTTTCCTTAAAAGAGATGGCAGCCGCTCCTCTTCCGCCGTAATCGATCTGCAGCGGGTTAAACAGAAGCAGTACATCTCCGGAAAGAAGCAGCATCCCCTCACGGATTCTGGACGGCACAGAGCTCATACAGATCAGGAATTCGTCAAAGAGCGTAGACGTCCTTCCGTTTGGCAGCTGATGAGGCACCGGGCTGAACAGCTTTCCAAGAGCCGAATACTGGGGCACACGCTTGCTGTCACCACCGGAATGAATAACAAGAACACGAAGATTCTCAAAGCTTCCTTCCTGCTCATGAAGATATCGGATCACAGACAGCGTAGCGCCTCCGGAGCCCACACGTTTACCGTCACGGTCAGGAATCACAACAAACTTCGTCCGGGAAGGAAGAAACGCAGAGCGCTCCGCAATCTGCTGCCGGAACCCGTCCGCCTGCTGCTCATTGGAAGCTGTCAGAACAATATAATCCCAGTGAGGAAAGGTTGCTGATTTCAAAGACCGGTTGTAATCATCCCAGCAGTCCTGATAGGACTGGGACAAAAACAGAGAGAATAAATTTTTCATAGTACTCTTCCTTTTATTGATGTATTTGATATTTTTCACAGATCTGTCTTACCTGTTCCACAGCCTTTTCGGTACCTGCCAGTATGGAACACGGCTGATCCAGCGTAATTGCAGAGCCGTCTGTCTGACCGATAACTCCGCCTGCTTCTTTGATTATAATGCCTGCAGCAGCATAATCGTAAGGCTGCAGCTTCAATTCCAGATAAGCCACGTTACTGCCGGAAGCAATTCTGCAGAGATCGAGAGCCGCGGATCCGCCATTGCGAATCGAAAGGCTGTTCAGATACAGTTCCTTCGTAACAGCAAAGAGCGCATCCGTATCGGCTTCATTGTACCTGGCACATCCGTAGGCAACAATCCCCTGCTCCAGAGAACGATTTTCCATGCGCAGCTTCCGGCCGTTTAAATAAGCTCCGCAGCCCCGCACCGCAGAATAAAGCTCGTCCACATAAGGGTTATAAACAAAACCTGCCACCGCCGTTCCGTCAAAAGAAACGCCCACAGAAACGCAGCTGTGACTGTATCCGAAGATATAATTCGTTGTCCCGTCGATGGGATCAATAAAGAAGCAGAAGCCCTGCTCTGTATTATGGCTGTTTCCGGCTGTATCTTCTTCGCCGAAAAAACTGCATCCGGGGAACAGAGAGCTCAGTTCTCTGATCAGATATTGCTGGATCTGAACGTCATAATCCGTCACATAATTTGCGATACCATCTTTCCTGTGTACGGAAGACCTGGCCGGGGCATTTTCTTTCATTGTTTCACCGGCATGGCGAATGATTTCTTCTATTTTTGCTTTCTGTATTTTTACTGTCGAAATTGCTCTGTCCATATTTATCTTTTCCAATCAGTTTATCTCCATTGTATCGATTGCATGCAGGAATTCAAAATATGTGGTCTCATCTTCATATCGATCCTGCGCATACGTCTGGCTCACATAGGAACAGCAGTATTCATAATACTTTCCATCCAGTTCCTCAATAAAATCCAGAATCGTAACCGTATCCATGCCGTCCACACTGCTTACAGCCAGCTGAATTCCTGCCAGTTTCCGATCCGTTCCGGGAACTTCATAGGTGATCACTTCCGGCTGCCGGGCGATACGCTCCTGATAAGCTTTTATATAGGCATCTTTTCGTTTCACCACTTCCTCCCCGACAGTTCCTGTTATTTCAATCGGGGTAATAGAGTATGCCGGCGGCTCAGAGCTTTCGTCCCCGCTTGCAAATACTGTATTATTCACCAGCTTTATACTGTCAATGACCTCATCTACCTCGCTCCAGAGGGAATCATATTCTTGCCTCACTGCTTCATCCGATGCATATGCAGGATAATCTGTCGGCTTTGTTGTATAGTAATTCAGCATTTCTTCCTCATCAAAACCGATATAGGTCATCTCATCCAGATCCCTGAAATCAGAATTCACCGAACAGGCCAGCGTAAACAGTTTTCCTCCGTTGTCGATCCCTTCCGCCTTGTATTTCTCATAGCTGTCTTTGTGATAAAAAACGGCTGATCCCATCTCCGCCTCTACAAAGGTATTCTGATACCACGCTTCAGACATGGTAATCGTGACTCCCTGTTCAAAATAATAGCTGTAAGTGCCGTCCGCATTTACATAATCATAGAAATCTTCCAGTCCCGCTGCGGATACACTCATTACACATCCCGCTGACAGCAAACCTGTCATTGCTGCAAATAATAACTTTTTCATCATCACTGTTACTGCTCCTTCCTTAATTCTTTTATGAAAACATTTCAAAATCCATACTCTCTGCCCGGTATAACATCATATCCGGTTCTCCAATATATTCGACGGGTTATCCATCAATATCTTTCTGTTCATTTCTTTCGTCAGGAAACGCTCCATCCAACGCAGAGGCCTTACAATCCGGTACGGTCTGAAATGTATACCGTGACAGTCGCTTCCCATAAAATCAACCATTCCCTCTTCCAGATCTTTCCGGAAAGGATTTCTGTGGAATATTCCATACGTTCTCCGTATCGTATCAAAATTCATCTGCAGAAGAATCTTTTCCCGCTTCAGCTCTTCTTTCTTCTGCTGATTCATCAGACATCTGTAACGCTCATAATGCGCCAGAACAGGCAGATATCCATAATCCATCAGTTTCAGAATACCCTTCGTAATCTCACGGTAGGAGGCATCCTCAGGGAACTCAACAAGCACGTATCTGCTGTCCGCCAACGTCAGAACCTCCCCCTGTTCCAAAAGATACGGCAGCTCAGAGTTGTACATCGCCTCCTGCCCCGGATAAAACTCAAAATCAAAACCGGCTGCATCGGACTCCTGTTTCAGAGCTCTGATTGCCTGATGTATCTTTTCCGGTGATGGATTTTCCTGATCCGGATAAAAATGCGGCGTACAGATAATCGTGGAAATCCCCTGTGCTCCGGCAACGATCAGCGCATTCAGAGATTCCTGCATCGTCACTGATCCGTCATCCAGTCCGGGTAAAATATGGCAGTGTATATCAATCAAATGATCCATACTCTTTTCACCTTACTTTTTATGATCCTTCTATAATGCTGCATCCGAACGATTTATTTCTTCAATATCCTCCAATCCTTTCTTATTTTACTACAATCTAGGACACTTTACTACAGAAAAATCAAAAATTGTAATTAATTTCCCTGCTCTTTTTATTGTATGATTGTTTTTTAACCCTCTGTGTCTCCGCTTCCTGACATACCTATGTTTTTTCACTTTCTGTTGTTTTTATTCTATTTGATATTATCATATATGATATACAGCCGAAATGAAGCATCTTTTCAGATACTTCATTCCGAATCCGTTATTACAAGTTCAATATGCTTCCCAAGGGCCGATGCATATTTTTCCAACACAATCAGCGTCGGAATCCTTGCTCCGCTTTCGAATCTCGCCAGATTTGACGGCAATATCCCTGTCTTATCCGCCAATTCCTGTTGAGTGATGTTCTGCCGGTGGCGTTCTGCAACCAACTCTTCAATGAGACGTGACGTATTCTCATGTGTCTTCTTCTGGATTTCTTCCGCATATGCCAGAAGCCGTCTCTTCCTCGCCTCCACTTCTGCCTTATATTCCTCTTCACACATCATGATACTCTCTTCCTTTCACTGATAAGATGATCATATCATAGATGATAATATCCATCAATACTTTTTGCAATATTATAGTCAGCCCACTTTCGTGTGCCTGCACTTTATGTTGGATTACTTTTGACATATGTTGTCATTCTTAACAGTAAAACTTTATTTCGTCAGTTACAAAGAATTCTTTCCACTTCGCACAAATCATAAAAAACTGTGCTGAAACAAATTCGGCCAGTTCCCGAAGTTCCTTTGCCGGAATATCGCTCCCATTACTGGCAACGATACATCTGCCCGATTTTGTAAGCCACAATTTAGTGGCATTTGGAGAAGGTTTGCCTTTACATACATGGACATGAATCGGTTCACACTCTTCATTTGACCAAAAAAATACTCGATATCCACTAACTGTAAACAAACTAGGCAATTTGAATTCCCCCATTTCTTGCATAGAAGTAAAGAAGATGAGCATTACTTTCAAGAAGGCAGGTAAAAAAAGTTATCTCTTCTTCAGAAAATCCTTCCTTATACAACCAATGATAACTCGGCAATTCACAGCGTGCAGAATCAAATCCATCATCAGTAGGTCTCTCAAAATGAACAAGAATCGTATCCAGGCCATTCTGTTCAATAATCTGAGAATGGACAATTTCTGTTCCATCCGATAATGTCATATATGGGTACATCATAGTTATCGACCTCCTACTTTTTTTCATCGTACCACAAGCACAAACGATTATCAAGATACTCCTGATTTTTTGAAGAAGTTCATATTTATACGACAAACCGATATTATTTATGTGGATAAAAATGCCAGAAAAATTCAGAAATCAAGTCGTTATTCTTATCTCATATCTACTGTACCGCGTGCCTGACCACTACTACGCTGAGGATTTTTACCATGTGCAATCGAAGAAATAAGTAAATTATTTGGTGCAGTTATTTCGAAACCGATGTACTTGTATTGATGAGCCTGATCTGTACTTTTGCCGCTTCCAGATCGCTGCGGTCAGAAGTCACTGTAACTGTACCGGTTCCGGATACACCATCTGCCTTTGTTTTTACCCAGAATGCAACTGCCCCTCCCAGAACAGAACGAAGAGACGGACCGATCAGTTCCAGATTCTCTGAGACTGTGACAAAAGCTGCTCCCTGATGGAAATACAGCCGGTTCCCGTTTTCATCCAGGAAATAAACCACGATTCTGGTCGCATCACTGCAGCTGCTGTCCAGTTCCTCATCATCGGCAGCCACTATCATTTCCGCAAGATACGGATTATCCGAATACGTCTTCCTTATTACCTCTCTTCCATCCACAAATCCCGCAATGGAAGCGCCTTTCCAGCGGTGCTGCCAGAATTCTCCGTTTTCCGTGACTTCGATCGGCGCATGCTTCAGTCCGTTGAATTTTACACTGGGATAATATCTCCTTGTCTCATCCGCGGACAGCGTTACATCAATATAATCACAGTTCGTCAGTACATAGAACGGCACCGGTTCACACCGTTCTCCTCTTCCCACCATGGAACAGGGTTCCATAATAATCTCCTCTTTTGGTGACTTCTGACTCGCATAAAGATATGCGGCCCATTTTGGTACACGGTACATATCCATCACGCCGTGATAGCATACCTTGTTTAATGAATTGTGATCATTATGCGTATTGTAATCAAACATACACCATCCCAGGGCTCCCAGATAATCATCCATGGTGAGGATCTTGGAAAGTACCCGGGCATGACGGATAGCAAACTGCTCCTGGCGTTCTTCGCTGTCCCCCGGTTTTGTAGGCAATACCGCACCTGTGTGCTCACTCAGCAAATAGGGCACCTTTTCAGGACTCTGCGTTGCCTGATGGGCTGTCAGCAGCATAAAATCCCCTCTGTCGTCTTCTGAATAATCATTATAGCTGTAAATATCTTCCAGAAGATGACTGCCGGTTTCCCAGCGCACCCCAGTCGTGGGTCTGGACGGATCCATCTCCTTGCAGATACGGTTTGTTTTCTCATATAATTCGTCGTCATCTGTGGTTTCATTCAGTCTTGTTCCCCAGATCACAATTCCCGGGTGATTGTAATGTCCCAGCACCATATTCTGCAGATCATCGAACACTACCTTCCGGAACTCTTCTCCTCCGATGTATCCCCATCCTGGAATCTCCTCAAAGACCATCAGTCCAAGTTCGTCACAGGCATTCAGAAAATACTCCGACTGCATATAGTGAGAGCACCGCACTATATTTAGCCCCATAAATTCTTTCAGAAGCTGCGCGTCTTTTTCCTGCGCCCGTTTTCCAAGAGCATATCCCACATAAGGATACGACTGGTGACGGTTCAATCCGATCAGTTTGATTTTTTCTCCGTTTAAATAAAATCCATCCGGGGTTACCGTGACCGTACGGAAGCCTGTCGTCACTTCAATTTCATCCACACGTACTATTCCGGAGTTTTCTTCCTGATCTTCCTTCTGATTCTCCTGAAACAGAAGCTGTACTCTTACACAATAAAGAGCCGGATTCTCAATCGTCCAGCTTTCCACATCTTCCCTGCTGATCTGCATCCCGTCCAGAGTAACCGAACTGCTTCCTGCCGGTACCGTCATATCCTGCTCCTGTACCAGCACCATCCTGTCCTCGTCCTTTCTCGGAAAAACCTGCGTTTTTACACGGACTTTCCGCTCAGCTCCGGCATTTTCCAGCAGCAATTCCGGACAGAGCCGGATTGTCTTATCGTCCATATCGTATCGCGCCAGCAGATGCTTCACATATATCTTTTCCTTAATATACAATTTTACATCCCGGTAAATTCCGCCGTAAATCAGATAGTCCACCGTAGAACCATTGGGCGGGATATCGTCACGCTCATTGGAATCAACCATCAGAACCATGCGGTTGCTGCCCTTCTGAACGAACCCGGTAACATCAAAAAGCGCTGCAGAATATGCTCCCTTATGACTGCCTGCCTTCTTTCCGTTGATATAGAGATCATAGCAGGCGGAAACTCCCTCAAAGCTCAGCAGAATCCGTTTCCCGGATATCTCATCCAGGTCAAAATACTTTATATACGTGGATACCATACAGGTCATGGTCTGGTCAAAGCAGTCATACGGTATCTCCTGCACCGTATGAGGAAGATTCACCGTTTCAAAACCGGAATCAGTGATACTGTTTACATCATCAAGAGTAAATCCACGGCGGAATTTCCATCCGTTATTTAACAAAACACAGTTGTTCATTTCAGTCTCCTTGTCAATCAATCTTTAATTGCACCGGCGGCAATATCTGCAGTAAACTGTTTACTGAACAGAAGAAAAACAACAAACAGGGGCAAGGTCGCCAGTAATACTCCGCACATAACCATACCATAATCGATACTGTTGTATGCGCCCTGCAGCTGTGCCAATGCTACCTGAATTGTATTCTTGCTGGAAGAATTCGTAACGATCAGAGGCCAGAGATAATCATTCCAGCTGTCCATAAAGATATAGATACATAAAAACGCACATCCGGGTATGATGATCGGCAGACCGACATGATAAAACAGGCCAAAGGTACTGCAGCCGTCAATACGGGCACAGTTTATCAGATCATCATGAATGGCTCCTGTACAGTACTGATTCATCCAGTATACTCCGAATGCGGGTATCAGTCCCGGAATGATCAGTGCGCGCAGTGTGGACAGCCAGCCCAGTTTATTCATGATAATGAGCTGAGGAATCATATTCAGCTGGGGCGGTATCATCATCGTAAGCATACAGAAACCAAACAGGAGTTTTCTGCCCGGAAAACGGAATTTTGAGAAATAGAATGCCGCCATGGAACAGAAAAACACGCCTCCCACTGTCTTTACAGATGCAACAATCAGTGTATTGAGCATCGACTGTCCGAAATTAATGGTAGAAAACAGATTTTTCACATTTGTCAGAAACTGGTCGCCGAAAACCAGTACCGGTGGAAATCTCATAAAGGACGCAGATGTATTGGTCGCCATCACAGTCAGCCAGTAAAACGGAAACAGTGAGATCAGCGCACCAAATCCAAGAAGAATATACATCAGCACTGTCAGTGGTTTTATCTTCCTGCTTACCATTTAGTCCACCTCCCTGGCTACGATTTTGTTATTTATTATCGACAGCACCAGTATAATAACCACAAGTGCCCAGGAAAGAGCGGATCCATAGCCAAACTGTCGGTTTTTGAATGCCTGATTGTAAAGATACAGAACAACCGTCATTCCGCTTTTCCCAATACCGCCGGCGTCTCCCACCATCATCTGCGCTTCCGCAAAAAGCTGCCAGCCTCCGATGGTTGACGTGACTACCACAAACTGAATCACAGGATTCAGCAAAGGCAGTGTGATATGACGAAAGATCTGGACAGAAGATGCCCCGTCAATCTGCGCTGCCTCGTAAAGCGCTGTGGGGATTTTCTGCAATCCCGAAAGAACAATAATTGCATTGTAGCCGGTCCACCGCCAGATCACAATCGCCGCAATGGCAACCTGTACTCCCACATTGATTGACAGCCACTGGATCGGATCAAATCCCAGCCGGGTAATCAGATAATTCAGAATACCGTATTTATTACCAAAAATATTGGCAAACACAATGGCGATCGCAACCGTGGAAGTAATATTCGGCAGATAATAGACTGTCCGGAAAAAACTCTTTCCCTTGAGGAATTTTCCGTTTAAAACAAATGCAAGAATAACAGCAATGATCACCATCGGAATCGTGGAATAAATCCAGATCAGAAGCGTATTTTTTATTGACAGCAAAAAGGTACTGTCATGCAGCAAATACTGATAATAGGCAGCTCCCACATATTTCATTTCTCCCGTTCCATTCCATTTATGAAAGGACAGGAAAAAAGAATACAGGATCGGAAATAATCCAAAAATGCCATAGATAATGAAAAAGGGGCTGATCAGAAGATAGATCATTCTGTTCTTATAGATTTCATGGGCCAGATTTCTGCCCTTCGCTTTTTTCTGTATCATCCGTGTACTCCCTTATAAACAACTCAGGCTGCCGCCGGATGGCGAAAGCCTGAGCTGTCTGATAAACATTCAGTTAAAACAGATACTCCATGTCATAAATCTCTTTTGCTTCATTTACGGCATCCTCAAAAGCCTGTTCCGGATCCTTATCCTGATCCTGAACCAGCAGAAGCTGCTGTTCAAATACAGACTGGTAGGAACTGTAGTTTGACGGATAGTAAAGATCATTGATTTCCTTTGCCGCTTCAATAAAGTATTTATTCACCGCCTCATTACCGAAAAACTCTTCCTCGTAAAGAAGGCTGTCGTCATCCAAAGCAGAAATACGGGACGGGAACAGACCCAGTTTTTCAAGAGAACTCAGCTGATTTTCTGAATTTGTCAGCCATGAGATAACCTCATAAGCCACCTCCGGATTTTCACATCCTGCGGTAATACCGATCGAAGAGCCTCCCACGTTGCCTGCTCCGCCGGGAGCTGCGGTAACTCTCCATTCACCTGCCGTATCCGGTGCCGCATTGATCAGTTCCGGCTTCATCCAGACAGCGCCTACAAATGCCGCAATATCATGGTTGTTCAGCGCAGCTGCCCATTCCGGAGACCATTCGGTATCTCCTCCGTATACATAATCCTTCGCTGCTGCCGCTGTCATAAACGCATTTTTCACATGCTCCTGATCCGCAATAAAATTACCCTCTTCATCAATCATATGCTGTTTCTGCTGTCCAAGAGTCGCCACAAAAACATGTCCCAGAAAATCAAACATCTTAACTTCAGGGGTTGCCTCCTGGAGCTTCGCTGCTGCTGCATAGGCATCTTCCCAGGTGGACATCATTTCTGCCACTTCATCGGGATCACCCGGAAGTCCTGCCGCCTCAAACAATGCTGCATTATAAAACATACAGGTAGGACCAATATCCATCGGCATCGCAATCAGTTTGCCGTCCGGAGTCTCCGCTTTTTTAAATTTCCATTCCACATACTGATCGGCAACCTCACCCGCATTATACGGATCCTGATACAGATCTACGAACTGATCAGAGTACTGGAGCAGATTTGCGATCCAGTCATCCATAGGAAGCAGATCCGGGAGTTCTCCTCCGCTGGCAATCGTCGTGTTAATCTTTTCTTCAATATCATCTGCAGAAAAAAGCTCCGCCTCCACACGTACTCCCGGGAACACCTCCGGGATCTGATCCAGCAGTTCCTTCTGAATGCTTCCCTGCCAGTACCACAGTGTTAAAACAGTCTCATCAGATGCCGAAGCTTCTTCGGCAAAAACAGTTCCTGCACCACAGGCTCCTGCTGTCAGTGACGCAGCCATCAATAATGCCAATGCTTTTTTATTCATAATTCTTTCTCCTTATCCGGCAGCCCTCTTCCCGACTCCCCTTTTTTTCCGCTATCACGCAGAGTTAATAAATATTCTACTACACATGTAAATATGTAGCAACCATTTTAAGCATTGATTTTCGCTTTTTTTCGTTTTCGCATGCCTGACCCCAATGTGATATCACTATTCACCCAATTCAGATCGAATATTCTGACCACCTCTTATAGTCATAATGAAAACTCATCCGTCTGGAGGATGAGCTTACTTACCAATGGATCTCGTCCAATCGGATTCCTGTTCTCTACAGATATGGTCTTAATTTTTCAATTAGCTCATACACCTTTGTACCCGGTGCAGAATTTGCCGGAGGTCTTCCAGCGTTTGTTTCATCCAGCTTTTTGGTATACCGGATTGCCTGATCCATATATGGCCTGAGAATCTCATACATATCCTCCCGTCCTTTGGAATATTCACCTTTTCCAATACTCTGCAGCCAATCGGTCCATTTGGTCCAGTATTCCTTTCGATGGATGTCCGAGTGAAAATAACTGAAATGCAGAAGGAACCAAAGCTCTATACACTGGTTTGACCACACCGCATGGTACTGTGTCTCATCTGTCGTGTTCTGGACACATAACTCTGCGGTACGGTTAATGTGATCCGCCGGGAAATCATCCGTATCATAAACCACCCAAACATTCTTATATCCGTTTGGGTTTTCACCCGCCCGATTTCTGGCTTTTTCAAACAAGCTGAGTGTATTATCCCCTTCACCATAAATGTCAAGCTGGATTTTTCCGAGATATTGTTGATTGACAATATCCTTCATTGCCCGAAAGTACTGTGGCTCTGTATCTGTCCCTTCCGTAACAATCAAATGATACTCTGGCTGAATTTTGATTTCCCTGTCGAGACGTTTTTTCATCCATCCTTTATTCAGGTCACTTTTCTTTGGAGGCTTTAAACTCATGTCCAATCGCCTCCCGAAAGCATATTGGTAAAATGGAGTGGTATCATTTAAGTAGAGTCGTAAAACTCACCAAATCTATGATAATATAAATGTATAGATAACAGGAAGGTGAGATAATGCAATACGACAAATCATTTAAAGATGAAGCAGTAAAGTTATCCGATGAGATCGGA
>JAXEBU010000167.1:0-15842 GCA_034093895.1 Candidatus Choladocola sp.
CATCAATCAGCTTCACGGCAGCATCTGCCTGCCACGGTTTGATTTCCAGTTCCTGTGCTAATGTTGTAATAATATCCATACTGCTGTTTTTCTCCTTTTGTCTGGTCACCGTCCTATTATACTTCATCCGGACAGGAATCACAATCAGAAAAGTACTGATCTTGTCATCACTGCCCGATTATGCTATGATACCGGAAGAAGCTTCTGATCCTTCGGGTTCCGGAACTTCTATTTACATTTATCATATACGCATGCAGCGAAGACAGGAGGAGATTATGTACGAAGATGATATGTATCGGCAGACACCCTACCGAAATCCCATGGCTACGGCTGCCATGATACTCGGAATCGTATCACTGGTATTCTTCAGCATTTTCTATATTGCACTGCCCTGCGGCTCTCTGGCTGTGATCTGTTCAATCCTTTCCCGCGGCGAAAGCAGAATGACCGGCAAAAGCAAAGCCGGCATTGTATGCGGCATCTGCGGAATCGCAGCCACCATTGTGATTTCCGTTACAGCCGTTTACACAGTGTTAAACGATTCTCAGATGCGCTCCTACATGGAACAGCTGATTCAGCTGTATACGGGAGACGATGATTTTGATCTCGATCAGGACTGGTATTCCGATCCATCCAAGAACAACCAGCAGGAAGAAATCATTCCTTTCGAAAACGGAGATGAGGGGGTATTTTTATGAGCCATACGTCCATCCGTGAATTAAAAAAACAATCACGCACACTGCTGATGGGAAAACACGGTGCGCTGGCACTTGTCACATTCCTGATGTCGGTTTTCCATCTGGTGCTGCTCTACGCAATTGACTACGCATTTCCCACACTGGGATCGGTTTTCAGCTACATTCTGTATCTGGTATGTTCCGTTCTTGCCAATATGGTCTACTATATTCTGCTGGCAGGACTTTACCGGCTTTATCTGAATCTCTGCCGCGGATGGGCATGGAAACCGGGCGATCTTTTCTCCGCCTTTTCGAACCATCCGGAACCGGCGGCAATATATTCTCTGCTTCCCTTTGCACTGCAGAGTATTCCCGGAAATCTTGCGGTCTGGATTCTGTTTCAGTATCTGGTTTCTTTCTCTTTTTCCGATATTGCGACTTATCTTCTGCTGCTTGTGGTTGTGGGAATTGTGACCGTCTGGCTGCAGCTGGGGCTGTCGATGGTACTGTATCTGTACTGCGATGCTCCCTGGAAAACGGCACGGACTCTGGTACGGGAAAGCTGGAAATTAATGAAAGGAGAAAAACTCCGTCTCTTTTCCCTTTTCCTCTCATTCCTGGGGCTCAATCTGCTTTCTCTGCTTTCCTTCGGAATCGGAATGCTCTTCGTGCAGCCCTACGTGTACGTGACTGAGACACTTTTCTACATGGATCTGACAAAAAACAGAAGTGAATTTTAGTTTCCTTCTCCAGCAGAACATAAAGGAGCCGTTGCATAAGAATGCTCAGAGATTTCTGTGCTTCTTCTGCAATGACTCCTTCTTATTCTGCTTCCGGCAGTACATTCATCATTTGGAATCCTTCTCTGCTTCCAGGAGTACATCCATCATGCGGAATCCTTCCGTACGCAGAATGCCGCTGGCAGCCGCAGAGCTCTCTCCATACAGTCTTCCGTCTCCCAGATTTCTTCTGCTGTCATACAAAAGGTAGGGAACCGGTTCGCCGCTGTGGGTCCTGATCCGCAGGGGAGTCGGATGATCGGGCAGGATCAGCATCCGGTAATCCTCTCCGGAAGCATCCATCTGCTCTTTCACAATCCGGATCACCCGGCTGTCCAGATTCTCAATTGCCTGTACTTTCCGTTCCAGGCTGCCCTGATGACCCATTTCATCCGGCGCTTCCAGATGAATATAGGCAAAATCAGCGTTCTCCTTCAGCAGTGCATCAACTGCCGCCTGTGCTTTTCCCTCATAGTTGGTATGAAGGCCGCCATTGGCACCTTCCACCTTAATATTACGCATTCCGGCACCCACGGCAATACCTTTGAGCAGATCAACTGCCGAAACCATTACGCCTTTCTTTCCGTACTTTTCTTCAAAAGAGGAAAGGATCGGTTTCGTCCCTGCTCCCCAGAACCAGCAGCTGTTTGCCGGATTCAGTCCTTTTGCCCTGCGCTCCTGATTCACCGGATGCTGATCCAGAATATCAAAGCTGCGTTTCATCATATCCCGCAGCACCATATCTGCCGGCAGATATGATCCGATCACTTCTGTCAGATGATCATGGGGAGCTGCAAGAGGCTCCACCTTTCCATCTGCCCAGATCACACAGTGGCGGTAACTCGTGCCGGTATAAAACTGATACGTCTCATTCTCAAACTCCGCTTTCACCGCTTCCAGAAGAACTGCTGCGTCTTCCGTACTGATCTCATCCGAACTGTGATCGAGAATTCTTTTCTCTTCATACGGCTCATCCTCCGTCAAAGTTACGAGATTGCACCGCATGGCCACATCCGTATCCTTCATCGGCACACCGATGCTGAGTGCCTCCAGCGGAGAGCGGCCGGTATAATACTCTCTTGGATTGTATCCCATGACAGCCAGATTCGCTGTATCACTTCCCGGGCTCATGCCGTCCGGAATCGTTTTTAACATTCCTATCTCGGACTTCACAGCCAGTTCATCCATCACCGGAGTACGTGCAGCCTCAAGGGGCGTCTTTCCGCCGAGTGATTCCTGTGGTTCATCGGCCATACCGTCTCCCAGAATTACGATATATTTCATTGTCTTATCTCCTCCCGTCGATACGTCTCTGACGCCTTTACTGTTTTTCACGAATACGGATCATACCGAGAATCGTATCCATCTGCGCGGCACATTTTTCATATTCTGCCTCTGTCATCACACCGGTAATAAATCCATACTCTTCTTCCAGACCGGCCTGTACCGTCTCAACAGGACCAAATACAGCTGATACCTTATCTGCATCTGCCACATTTCCCTTCACACGAACGAAGAACCGCTTCTCCGTATTGGAAACGTCTGTCAGAACCTGCTTCTCGGGGCTCCACTCCGACATCAGCGAAGTACCCAGATGCTGTGCTTCTTCGATCACATCTGATACAACAGCACTGGCAGTTGCTTCCTTTCCGGCTCCCTGACCGTAGAACATGGCATCACCAAGCATATTTCCGTGTACAAAAATTGCATTGAATACTCCGTTTACACCGGAAAGAGGATCTTCTCTTCCCACGAGATACGGGGCAACCATGGCAATCACCTGATCTCCGTCTTTGTGACTGAAGGCCAGAAGCTTGATCGTTTTGTTCATGGCTTTTGCATACAGAATATCCGCAGATGTGATCTTCGTGATACCCTCCGTATACACATCGGTAAAATCAACACGCTTTCCGTAAGCCAGTGAAGAAAGAATGGCAATCTTCCGGCAGGCATCATGGCCTTCCACATCGGCTTCCGGATTTCGTTCCGCGTATCCTTTCTGCTGGGCATCCCGGAGTACATCATCAAACTCCAGCCCCTCGTCAATCATCTTCGTCAGAATATAATTCGTCGTACCATTCAGAATACCTGTAATCTCATCAATCACGTCGGCAGAAAGAGAAGTCCGCAGCGGCCGGATAATCGGAATTCCGCCTCCGCAGCTTGCCTCAAACTGGTAGCTCACACTGTTTTCCCTTGCGAGAGCCAGAAGCTCTGTTCCGTGTCTTGCCACCAGCTCCTTGTTCGATGTGCAGACGCTCTTTCCTGCAGCAAGTGCTCTCTTCGTAAATGTGAAAGCCGGTTCTGTTCCTCCCATCACTTCCACCACGATTTTCACCTCAGGATCGTTCACGATCACATCATAGTCATGTACCACTTTATGTTCATTGGGATCTCCCGGGAAATCTCTCAGATCCAGAATATACTTTACCTCCAGATCCACGCCTGCTTTCGCCAGAATACTGTCATGGTTCGTATCGATTACCTTCACAACACCTGATCCTACCGTTCCATATCCCAAAACTGCTACTTTTATCATTTCAGCCTCCTGTATTTTCATATTTCCGTACAGCCGTCTGCCGGCTCCTCCGTCACTCTCTTGCCAGTATCTTCAGATACTGCACGCCCTGTCTCGATTCTATCGTCTCAATCATACTTGAAACGTCTCCCGTTGCAGGCAGCACTTCTACACTGAGTGTCAGCATGGCCACACCATTGGTGGGAATACTCTGATGAATCGTCAGAATATTCGCCTTGTACTCCGCCACCACATGAAGCACGTCTGAGAGCAGTCCCGGCTCATCATGCATCTGAAGCAGAAATGTCAGTGTCTTTCCCTTGACATTATCCCGGAACGGGAAAATATCATCCTTGTACTTATAAAAAGAACTTCTGCTGATTCCAACCTGATCAGCAGCTTCCTGCACAGTCTCAACCCGTTTTGTGTCCAGCAGCCGCTTCGCCTCCACAACCTTCAGCAGCACTTCCGGCACAGCTTTCTGTCTGACCACAAAATACTTCGTCTTATCCGGCATAGCTTTATCTCCTATCGTATCTAAACTCCATTTTTGTTTGTGTCAGAAATACGTTTGTATATCCATGAGGGATATTATCATATTTCCACCACAGATGCAACCTCTTTTTCAGAAGGTGTATTCAGAAAAACAGATAGATTCCGGACTGAAACTGCCTGCAGCATAAGAAAAAGCTGCCGCAGAACTCCTGTTGAATTCCGCGGCAGCCACAACCTTCTCTTCGTCAGGCCCATCCGTGCCTGCCGTTTTTATTCTTTTTCTGTTGTTTACCGGACATCCTGATCTTCTGTCTTTCCTCCGAGAGACATCCATTTCAGGTAGGCATTGATAAACATGTCAATATTTCCATCCATCACGCTGTCCACGTTTCCGGATTCAGCTCCGGTACGCAGATCCTTCACCATCTTGTACGGCTGCATCACGTAAGAACGGATCTGGTTGCCCCAGCCGATCTCCTTGACTTCACCGCGGATATCAGAGGCCTTCTCCGCATTCTCCTGCTGCTTCAGCATATACAGCTTTGCTTTCAGCATCTGCATGGCTTTGTCTTTATTCTGATGCTGAGAACGCTCATTCTGGCACTGAACAACGATTCCCGTGGGAAGATGGGTGATACGGATCGCAGAAGATGTCTTATTAATGTGCTGACCGCCCGCACCGCTGGAACGGTACGTATCAATCCGCAGATCATCCATATTGATCTCCACATCAAGATCCTCTTCAATATCCGGCATGACATCACAGCTCACAAAGGAAGTCTGTCGTTTTCCTGCCGCATTGAACGGAGAAATCCGGACAAGACGGTGAACTCCCTTTTCTGATTTCAGATAACCGTAGGCATTCTCGCCGTTTACCTGGAAAGTCACAGACTTGATACCGGCCTCATCACCGTCGAGGTAATCAAGAACTTCCACCTGATAACCCTTCTTGTCTGCCCATCTCGTGTACATCCGGTACAGCATCGATGCCCAGTCACAGGACTCCGTACCGCCCGCTCCGGCATGCAGCGTCACAATCGCATTTGATTTATCGTATTCTCCGGAAAGGAGCGTCTTGATTCTGATATCATCAAAGGTCTGCTGAAAGCTGTCCAGCGTCTCCTGAATCTCAGGAATAACGGACGCGTCGTTTTCCTCATAACCCATCTCAATTAATAATTCGATTTCTTCGTACTGACTTGTCAGCTGACGGTAAATCTCAAGATCATCCTTCAGAGATTTCAGCGTTTTCATGGACTCCTGAGATTTCTCCGGATTATCCCAGAAATCGGGGGCTTCCATCTCCCGCTCCAGCTCCTGGATTCTCTGTTCCTTGTTTACCAGGTCAAAGTGAATCCCTCACTTCCACTAATGGTTTCGTATAGCTGTTTAATATTGTTTTAAACTGATCAAGTTCAACCACAGTTTCACCTTCTTTCTGAAAATTAATGTGTACACAGTACACCTTTATGCTTTTCTGCCGCAGCACTGCTTATATTTCTTTCCGCTTCCGCAGGGGCACGGATCGTTCGGATAAATCTTCTCAGCAGCACGCTTTTTCGGTGCGCGCGGGCCGGAATCATCCTTATTCGTTCCGGTTACCTTGGCAACCTCCTCACGCTCTACCTTCTGTTCTACCTTCACATGGAACAGAAGACGAACCGTATCCTCCTGAATTGCAGATGTCATCTGATTGAACATATCATAAGCACTCATCTTGTACTCGACAACCGGATCTCTCTGGCCGTACGCCTGAAGGCCGATACCCTGCCGCAGCTGATCCATATCATCGATATGATCCATCCACTTCCGGTCAACCACTTTCAGAAGAATGACACGCTCCAGCTCACGGATCTGCTCCTGCTCCGGGAACTCCGTCTCTTTCGTCTCATACAGCTTTACAGCCTGCTCCTTCAGCAGCTGTTTCAGTTCATTCTTACTGCCCACTTTTTCTTTGATCTCATCCGTCAGCGGTGTCAGCGGAATCGTCGGCAGAAGCACAGAATTCAGCTCCTTGATATCCCATTCGTCTCTGTCGGAAGACTCACCGAAGCACATATCGACAGAATTGTCCACAATGTCTGTGATCATCTTGAAAATGGAGTCACGCATACTCTCGCCATCCAGCACACGTCTCCTCTCCGCATAGATAATCTCACGCTGTTCATTGTTCACCTGGTCGTATTCCAGAAGATTTTTACGGATTGCAAAGTTGTTGCTCTCGATCTTCATCTGTGCCTTCTCGATGGCATTGGAAAGCATCTTGTGTTCAATCTGCTCATTTTCCTGAACACCGAGAGACTGGAATACCTTCATCATCTTCTCGGAACCGAACAGCCGCATCAGATCATCTTCCAGGGAGATATAAAATCTCGATTCACCGGGATCACCCTGACGGCCGGAACGTCCGCGGAGCTGATTGTCAATACGCCTTGACTCGTGACGCTCCGTACCGATGATTTTCAGTCCGCCGGCTGCTCTCGACTCCTCATCCAGCTTGATGTCGTTACCACGTCCTGCCATGTTCGTTGCGATGGTAACGGCGCCGTGAATACCTGCATCGGCTACAATCTCCGCCTCCAGCTCGTGGAACTTCGCATTCAGGACTTTATGCGGAATGCCTTCTCTCTTGAGCAGTCCGCTGATCAGCTCTGATACATCGATGGTTATCGTTCCGACCAGAACCGGCTGTCCCTTTGCGTGGGCCTCCTTTACCGCCTCCACAACGGCACGGTACTTTTCTTTTTTCGTCATATATACGGCATCATCCAGATCCACACGCTGCACCGGACGGTTCGTCGGAATCTCGATAACGTCCATTCCATAGATATCACGGAACTCTTTTTCTTCTGTGAGAGCTGTACCGGTCATACCGCTCTTCTTTTTGTATTTGTTAAAGAAGTTCTGGAATGTGATCGTCGCAAGTGTCTTACTCTCACGTTTTACCTTCACATGTTCCTTCGCCTCAATCGCCTGATGAAGTCCGTCGGAATAACGGCGTCCCGGCATAATACGTCCGGTAAACTCATCGACAATCATAACCTGATCATCTTTTACCACGTAATCCTGGTCACGGAACATCAGATTATGGGCACGCAGAGCCAGATCCACATTGTGCTGAATCTCCAGGTTCTCCGGGTCGGAAAAGTTGTCGATATGGAAGAACTTTTCAACTTTGTGAATACCCTGCTCTGTCAGCGTGACGATCTTGTCCTTCTCGTTGACGATAAAATCGCCTGTCTCGGTGATCTCCTCACCCATGATGGCGGTCATCTTCGTCACTTCACCGCTGGCCTCACCGCGCTCCAGCTGGCCGGCAAGGATATCACAGACCTCATAAAGCTTCGTGGACTTTCCGGACTGACCGGAAATGATCAGCGGCGTACGCGCTTCATCGATCAGCACTGAGTCAACCTCATCGATGATGGCATAGACAAGGTCTCTCTGAACCAGCTGTTCTTTATAGATCACCATGTTGTCACGCAGATAATCAAAGCCCAGCTCATTGTTCGTAATATACGTGATGTCACATGCGTACTGTTTTCTTCTCTCATCATTGTCCATGGAATTCAGGACACAGCCGACAGTCAGTCCCAGAAATTCATGTACCTGTCCCATCCACTCCGCGTCACGGTTTGCCAGATAATCGTTTACCGTAACGATATGGACACCCTCTCCTGTCAGCGCATTCAGATATGCAGGAAGTGTGGATACGAGCGTTTTACCTTCACCTGTTCTCATCTCGGCAATACGGCCCTGATGAAGGATAATACCACCGATCAGCTGTACCCTGTAATGCTCCATATTCAGAACACGTTTTGCAGCCTCACGCACTGTTGCAAATGCTTCCGGAAGAAGATCATCCAGCGTCTCACCGGCAGCGTAACGATCTTTGTATTCCTTCGTTTTCGCTTTCAGCTGCTCATCGGAAAGTGCCTGCATCTGCGGACGGAGACTTTCTATCTTGTCCACAATCGGCATGATCATTTTCAGTTCACGCTGACTGTGCGTTCCAAAAATCTTTTCTACAAATTTCATTGCCATTACATCATTTTCTCCATTCCAAAAATAATTTCCTTCCTATTGTATCACTTTCGCACCTGCAACACAATTGAATTTTTTATGAATAAAAAAAGACAAATATGAATCACTCTTCTCCGAACATCATTCCGTCAATATACCAGTCCTGAAATACGGGATCCACAGACAGCTCCACGTTCTCCATTTTCGCTGCCAGCCCTTCCGGAATCTGCATGTTTCTTTCCATCAGCCAGCGGCTACAGCCGCCCAGAGAGCTGTTGCCCGCGCCGTGGATTTTTCCTCTGAATTCTTCCGGAAACATGAGAATATCTATCGCCTTCCCCGGATCAAGAGCAAAACCGAAACCGCCTGCCAGACAGATTTCCTCCACCTGGGACGGCCGGATCCCCCACCGGACGAGCAGTGTCTCGATTCCGGCGCGTATTGCCGCCTTTGCCAGCTGTATTTCCCGGATATCTCTCTGTGTAAGACGGATGGTTTCCCCTTTTTCCGTCTCCGCCAGCGGATAGCCGCAGTCAAAAAATTCATCTGCCAGCAGTCCCGTCTCATCCATCGCACCGATCTGAATCAGTGATGCTGCCGCTTCTATGAGTCCCGTCCCGCAGATGCCCAGCGGTTCTGTTCCTCCGATCACAGAAATTTTCAGTCTGTCGCCTTCAACCGTCACGCTCTGAATTGCTCCCGGCATGCTTCCCATTCCCCGGGAAATTCCTCCGCCTTCAAAAGCAGGTCCTGCCGCTGTGGACGCACACAGAAGACGATGACAGTTGCCAAGCACCATCTCGCCGTTCGTTCCAAGATCAATCAGCATCCGGATTCTCTCATCCTGAAAGAAACCGCAGTCATACAGTCCTGCTGTAATATCTCCGCCGACAAAAGGTGCTGCCCCGGGGAAAATACAGACGGGAATCTCAGGCAGATCACCGGCAAGCAGATTATTCAGGGAAACCGTCTCTGCCTCCAGGGTCTGCGGCGTAAACGGAACGCACGCCAGTCCGCTGCAGTCATACCCTCTCAGAAGGTGAATCATTACCGTATTTCCTGCCAGTGCAGCCAGCTTCGGCTGTCCCTTTGCCCTCTGCATCAATACCCGGATACCTTCTGCAAGATCCTCCTGAATACTGCGTCTCAGCTGTTCCTTCTGCCCATTCACCGATGCTTCTATCCGGGAAATCACATCTGCTCCAAAGCTGCGCTGATGATTTACGGAATTCCAGGTGTCCAGAGTGCTGCCATCCATCAGCGAAATCCGCTGCATCGCAATGGTGGTCGTACCAAGATCCACGGCAATCCCCCAGTCTTCTGCTGTCCCGTCCCCCGTTTTCCGGCAATCATTCAGAATCTGATAAGAAGATTCGTCCTGTACGGAAATTTCCAGATTCATTCTGACCTCTGCCCGACAGGACAGTCTCCAGCCTTCCTGCAATTCCTTCTCGGTGAAAACGAGGCGGTCTTCTTCTGAAACATCCACTCTGCCTTTCGTAACCAGTATCCGGCATTTCCCACAGCGTCCTTTCCCGCCGCAGGGGGCTGCCAGATGAATTTCTCCTCTCTGAAGAATCGCCGACAGAGACTCACCCGACTCACATTCCAGCTTCCATACCGCACCGCCGCAGGATACGGTCACCATCCGTTTCCCCTCTTTTCTCATTCTGCAGTCAAACCGGTCACAGGATCCGCAGTCATGACGGATATTCTGCTGTTCGGGATCGTCCGAAAGCCGGAAAACCACTGCCGTGGTTTTTACAGGATCAAACATGAAGCCCTCACTGATCCGGATGTTATCTTCCGCTGCTCCCACCGCATCATATACCGTTTTCTGAATCTTCATGGGGAGATCCACAGGCGCTTCCAGCCGTTCGGAGATGCCGACACCCTTTTTTCGGCACCACTCCCGAACCATACACTCCATCTCCGCCTCCATGGAAAAAAGAGCAGAGTCCGCCATACCGTCCGCCAGCATTCCCTTTACGTAATCGCCTGCAGCAAAGGCTTCCGAGGAATACTGCTCCGGTCCTTTACCGATGGTCATTAATACGTATAAAACAGGAACAGGCCCTGCCCATTCAGGCAGAACCCCTTCCTTCAACCAGATCTTCGGCTGGCACAGATGCATGATATGTTCGCAGATTTCATCATACTCTTCTGAAAAAATTTCATACGTTTCCTGATCAGACGAACAGTTCAGCTGTTCCAGGACATCATCCTTTGAAATGGTGATCCGATGATTCATACCATCTTCCATTCCCTTCCTCCTATGCTGTTCTGGCCGCCACAGCCGCCTTTGCAGTTTCTGCTGCCGAAGCAGCGTCCGGTGTATAATAATCCGCTCCGATCTCTCTGGCAAATGCTTCCGTCACCGGCGCCCCGCCGATCATGACAATATATTTATCGCGCAGATTTTTCTCTTCCAGAAGGTCAATCAGTTCCTTCATATTCGGCATCGTTGTGGAAAGCAGCGCCGACATGCCGATCACATCCGCATGTACTTCCTCTGCCTTTGCAAGAAAAGCTGCCGCATCCACGTCCACGCCCATATCGTAGATTTCAAATCCTGCGCCTTTAAACATCATTGCTGTCAGATTCTTGCCGATATCATGCAGGTCACCTTTTACTGTACCGATTACCACACGGCCTGCCGGTTCATTGCCCACTTCCACAAGCTTCGGTTCGAGAATTGCCAGCCCCGCATTCATTGCCCGTGCCGCCACCAGTACCTCCGGCACGAACACTTCGTTCCGTTTGAATTTTCCTCCGATGATACTCATGCCGTCAAGAAGACCTTCATTCAGAATAACCTTCGGATCGTATCCCTCCTCCAGTGCCTGTGTCACCAGATTCTTAACGTTTTTCGAGCGTCCCTTCTGTAAAAACTCTGAAATTTCCTGAATTATTGCCATTGCCATATCCTCCCTGTAATTACTTATTCCTGTTCCGGAATCCGCCCTGCTGTTTCGCTGCCTTTCCGGCTGATTACTTTTCTGCAAACCTTTCTGCCGCACCAAAAAAGGCTTCCAGATTCTCCATCGACGTCTGCGGCGGAATATCACAGCCGCTGGCCAGCACAAAATTGGAATATTTACTGCACCGCTCCAGAAGCGATGTCGTTTCCCGCTCGATGATTTCCGGTGTTCCGCTCTTTAAAATACCGGCAGGATCAATATTTCCGATTATAAGCCGATCCGAGGGAAGTGCTTTCAGCGCTTCTTCCAGATCAATTGCATTTCCGAAGCTGTATGCCCGCACATTCAGCGCTCCGATTTCTTTCATCAACGGAACTACCGTGCCGCAGTTGTGGTACAGAAAAAGAAAGTTTTCATCTTCCACTGCGCTGCGGATCCGCTCCACATAGGGATTGGAGAATTCCGCTATCAGCCCGGGAGACAGGAGACCCGCTGCCGGTTCCGCCATGGCAATTCCATTGGCTCCTGCCTCCTTGAACGCTTTTGCATACGCAATCAGAAATTCTGTCACTTTTTCCAGAACTGTCTCAACCAGCTCAGGATCTTCGTAACAAAGCACCATGATCTCAGTCATATCAAGCAGCCGCCCTGCCAGAGAATACGGTCCGATAATTCCCGCAAGTACAGGACGGTCTGTAATCAGTTCAGACGCCTCCCGTATCCCCCGGATACATTCTCCTGTACGTGCAGCTCCCACTTCCGGAATCTGCAGTGCTTCTGCCTCCTCTTCATCGTGGATCAGCGCTCCGTGAAGAGTTGGTATTTCATGTGAACTGTAAATAACAGGACTTCCGAATGCTTCTGCTTCCACAGAAAGATCCATCAGGCTGAACGATACACCTGTATCAAATTTATCTGCAATGGCTTTCATACAGAGTGCCTGATTATGTCCGCTTTTCACAAGTTCTTCCACCGTTTTCCCAATCAGCTGTGCACCGGGAAAAGAGAGAATCGGCATCGGCTTTTTACACGAACCGGCCAGACATTCTTCCAGCCATTTATCCATATTTCTTTTCATTCTGAACTACCTCCGGTGATGCATCTGCTGCATCTTTTTTAATGAATACAGTTATTTCCGATATGTTCTGCACGCTTCCACGTATGCAAGAATGTTCTCCAGCGGCACTTCCGGCTCCACCATATGAGTCGGTGCCACAAACAGACCGCCTTTCTCTCCGGCAATGTCGAGATTTCTCCAGACTGCTTCCTTTACCTCCTGCGGCGTACCGTGAGGCATTACCGTCTGGGTACCGATCGTCCCGTGGAAAGACAGTTTATCACCATATTTTCTGTAAATTTCCTCAAAATCCATGCATTCACTCTGAATCGGATTAAGTACATCCACACCTGCCTCAATCAGATGCCCAATCATGGGTTCGATAAATCCGCAGGAGTGGTAAAAAATAAGGATATCCGGATTGATCGCCCTGACTGCATCAATCAGCTTTTTCAGCCGCGGTTTGATCCACGTACAGTACAGTTCCTCACTCATCATGATCGTGTGCTGCATACCGATGTCATCACCGATAAACAGGACATCCACACCGGCTCTCGCATACGCTTCTGCCCGGATCATGGACAGTTCTGTCACCTTATCGAGAAGATATTCCGCAATTTCACTCTCATCCATC
The DNA here is from genome assembly GCA_034093895.1 of Candidatus Choladocola sp. Taxonomy (GTDB): domain Bacteria; phylum Bacillota; class Clostridia; order Lachnospirales; family Lachnospiraceae; genus Choladousia. The sequence continues at coordinate 13,105 of JAXEBU010000167.1, forward strand.
ATGTCGCAGAACATCTCTTCCATGCTGCGCATATACCAGGCACATTCCCAGATCGTCATCTGCATATCGCCCAGCGCAATGAGATCCCGGGCTTTGATTGCTTCCACCTGGCCCTTCTGATGCGAACCGTCAGCATTTGCGAAATCAGGGAACGGATAATTCTTTATCTCTTCCAGCGTTTCCATATCTTCCAGCGGATGACGCATATACGTCATATGCATGCTGTTGGGAGATTTTTCGTGTCCCACACCCCAGATATCAATGTCCGCACCTTCCGCAAGCGGTCTCTGATAATACCTGCGGTATTTCTCCACATCGTGATCCTGAAGCCGCAGATCCTCCACCCGCCGCCATGGAAATCCGAAGTACTCTTCATAATCCTCCGCACCCAGCTTTTCTTTGCATACCTGCTGCTGATACGGACTGAGGACGAATTCCACCGGAACACGTTCATACCCCTGCCGTCTTAACAGCGACAGAAAATTTTCTCTGTTTGTCATACCTGAACCATACCTCCTTCACGCGGACATCCGTTATCCGCTAATCCCTGTTTGTCCGTGAACACAGGCTGTCTCTCAGCTGCATTCACATTGATCAGATCCATACTGCACAGCTCTTCCGCCTGTTTTCCCTTCCACAGATTCCGGTACTCCATCGGTGTCATCTCTGTATACTGGGAAAATACACGGCAGAAATACTGAGAACTTCCAAATCCCGTTTCCAGTGCAATCTCCGTTGCCGTTTTTGATGTGTACCACAGAAGCTCTTTGGCCCTGCTGATGCGCAGCGTGCAGATATATTTCTGACAGCTGACACCGGTTTCTTCCCGGAAGCACTTACGTATATAGCGCGAGCTCACCGCAAACTTCGATGCCAGCTCTTCTATGCTGATCTCTTTCTCGTAATTCTGGTTGATATACGCGATAATCTCTGTGATTTTCCCCGCTTTTCCGGTCTTCTGCGCAGTACACTCCTGCTGTCGGATCTGTTCCGACAATTCAATAAATAGCTGAAAAAAACCGAAATCCAGAAGTGTCTCCTTTATCTGCGTCTCCCGGTGTCCACGACAGATCCTGCAAAGATTCTCCATCATCCAGCTGATGCTTTCACACGCAGACAGTTTCCGATAAGGCACATCTTCCCGGAGGAATATCAGTTCCTCTGCCAGCAGCTCAGGTGACTGTACTGTGAATTCCAGCTGTGTAATCCTGCAGTTTTCTCTGGCATCCACCAGAAACTGATGGGGAATCCCCGGATACACAATCATACAGTCTCCCTGCTTCAACGGATGAAAAATTCCGCCTGTTTCCATAATGCAGGAACCGTGATTCACATAGTTGATCTCTATTTCACTGTGATTGTGTGTGTCAAACCGGTACTGCGGCGGGAAGCGAAACACCCCCGCATTTCTGACCCGGATCCCGACTGTTTTTTCCAATATGGCCTCTGCAATCATATTCTCAAGATAATTCATCCTGTCCCCCGCTCTCTTTACACTTTCAGGAACTATTTTATCACAAAACAGCTGCCATCTTCCACTGTCCGGAATCATTCATTTTTCTTTATTTACAAATGTATTTTATTATTTTTCCTCAGCTCTGTCTTACACATACCGGCATTACCGGAACATTCTATTGTACAATTCGGAACTGATTTTTGCAGAATACGTGCGCAGACGCGCGGAGCGGTTTATCGTACAGGAAACGAAGTTTCCTGTACGATAAAAAAAGAGGCCGAAGCCTCTTTTTAATATTCCGGTTCGATCAGACCGTACGTATTCCCTTTTCGCTTGTAAACCACATTGACTTCCTCAGTCTCCGCATTGAAAAATACGAAGAAATTATGTCCCAGAAGTTCCATCTGTACACATGCATCCTCGGGATACATCGGTTTCATGCCGAAATGCTTTGTCCGGATAATCTTAACTTCATCCAGCGGCTCTGACTCTTTTTCAATAAACTCCTTCTTGAAATTGCCGCCATCCTGATGTCTGTCAATAATCTTCTCTTTGTATTTGCGAAGCTGACGCTCAATGACTTCTTCAACCAGGTCGATGGAAACATACATATCGTTGCTTACCTGTTCAGACCGGATAATATTTCCTCTGACCGGAATCGTCACTTCTATTTTCTGACGTTCCTTCTCAACACTGAGCGTTACGATAATCTCTGTTTCAGGTGTAAAATATCGCTCCAGCTTTCCCAGCTTGTCCTTCACTGCATTCCTCAAACCATCTGTCACTTCGACATTCTTTCCGCTTATGGTAAACTTCATATTATCCAACTCCTTTGCTATGGAATACAAAATGCCGTCTGTATTCATGACCGCATCTTTAATGTAATTATAACATATTCACTGACTTTTTCAATGAAAAAATGAATTTTTCATGTTTTCTTCATTTTTTATCAGAATTTTATTTTTATTTTTCGCACATATCCAGAATTCTTCTGTAAGACAGGGTACCGCCAAACAAATCCAGGGCACGGGAGTTTGACAGTTGAATATTAGAAAAAGTGTTCGCAGGCCGCATAAAACCTGCTTTTTTTGCGTCAACTTTTTTGTTTTATACTATTGCATCTTATTGCAATGTATGGTAGAATAAGGTATGGAGGGATTTTTATGCGAGTTACGACATCCAAATCAAAAAATTCAGAATCCTTTTATATTTCGAAAGGATACATTAACAACAAAGGGGTTAGTACTTCTGTGATTGTTCGTAAACTTGGAACACTCAAAGA
>JAXEBU010000168.1:0-16592 GCA_034093895.1 Candidatus Choladocola sp.
TTTCCGGCGGACAGCAGCAGAGAGTTGCTATCGCCCGTGCCATTGCCATGGGACCGTCTATTCTTCTGCTGGATGAGCCTACCTCAGCTCTTGATCCGGAGCTTTCAAAAGAAGTTCTGAATACGATTAAAAAGGTGGCAAAGGAAGGAATCACCATGCTGATTGTAACCCATGAAATTGATTTTGCCCGGGAGCTTTCCAATCGAATTGTGTTCATGGAAAACGGTGTGATTGTGGAGCAGGGCAGTCCGAAACAGATTTTTACAAATCCGCAGCAGGAGAGAACGAAACAGTTTATTCAGCGTCTTTATCCGGTGGATTACCAGATTTAGCGCTTCAATAAAAAATAAAGCAAATGGGCAGACGCCCGGAAAAGCAGAAAAGGAGAAAAATTATGAAAAAGAATTATCTTATCAAAGCGGTATCTATTACAATGGCAGCCGTACTGGCACAGGGTATCACAGCCTTCGCAGCTTCCGATGACACAGAGGTTCGTACTGTCACTGTCTGCGCGGCTCCGGGGTTTTTCCCAATAACTTACGCAGATGATGACGGAAATGCAGCCGGCTATGATGTGGAAGTGTTTAAAGCGGTGGATGAGCTTCTTCCGCAGTATGAATTTGTATACGAGCTGGCAGACAAGGAAACTCTGAATGTTGGTGTACAGACCGGTACGTATCAGGTGGGAATCAACATATTATTCCGAAATGAAGAAAGAGAAAAGACGTATCTGATTCCGGAAAATAATATGGGAAATGCTACAATCGGGCTTGTTTACCGTGAAGATGCGGAACCGATTACCGGTTTTCAGGATGTCTATGACCGCAATCTGAAAATCTATCCCACAACTCCCGCAGGTGGCATCCCTCAGGTAATCAATCGCTGGAATGAAGCCAATCCGGATGCGCAGCTTGAAATTGAACTGAACTCCAGTGCCAACACGGGAGACGGACTGGCAGCTGTACAGACAGGAGAATATGATCTGACCATCACAATTCTTCAGGTATACAACCTGTATTCGGAGGAGGCTGTAGCCGGCCTGACCACATCTGATCCGGTGGATGTGATTCACACCTATCCGATTATTAATAAGGATGAGACAGAACTTTATGAAGCAATTAATGAAGCACTTGGCACACTGTATGAAGATGGCACTCTTACAGAGATTTCCAATGAGATTTTCGGCTACGACGTATTTGAGCTTCAGTAAACAGCAGGAAAGAGAGGTAACTCACAGTGGTAAAGGAAACCTTTGATTTTGCGTTTATTATGAAAATTCTTCCGAAGGTATTGAAAGCATTGCCTGTTACTTTATATATTACGGTATGGTCCGCCATATTCGGCTGGCTGTTCGGCCTGATTTTTACCTGTGGAAAAGTAAGCAGATATAAAAGGCTTGGCAGTGTAATCAATGTCCTGACTGCTGTGATCCGCGGTATCCCTACCGTTGTACTGCTGTATCTCGTATATTTCGGCCTGCCGAATCTGCTCAAAGGGCTGGTCGGTATTGATATCAGCCAATGGCAGAAAACGACTTTCGTAATTATTGCCATGGCACTGGAATTGTCCATGAGCAGCAGTGAGATGTTCCGAAGCGCATATAATTCTCTTGATAAAGGGCAGCTGGAGGCTGCCCATGCGCTTGGAATGACGAAATGGCAGCGATTTGTCAGAATAATTTTCCCACAGGGGCTTTACGTGATTCTGCCGAATCTGACCAGTGCCACTATGACGTTGATTCAGGGAACTTCTCTTGTTTATACGCTTGGTGTAATGGATATTATGGGAAAAGCTAGACAGCTGAACACCAATGAAATGGGCTTGAAAAGTCTGGAATCTTATGTAACGGTGGCACTTGTTTACTGGGCGTTCAGTATTATAGTGATACAGATTTTCAAAGGTCTGGAACGCCGTTTCGGACGGGGCATGAAGACGGCAGCGACATCTGGAAACAGTTAAAGGAGGAACAGACATGGATTTTTCATTTTCTTTTATATGGGAAACGCTTCCCTCTGTGGCTGCAGCGATTCCTCTGACATTGCTTCTGACCTTTTTTCCGGTTATTGTGGGCGCATTCGCAGGTTTTTTCCTGGCGCTGATCCGGATCAGGAAAATTCCGGTGGCTGCGCAGCTTGTCGCAGTGTATCTTTCCTTTTTCAGAAGTGTTCCGATCCTTATTGTCCTGTTTATTACATATTTTGGAATTCCCAAAATTCTGAATTGGTTGTTTTACGGAGGTATGAGAGTGCTCAGTTCCAGCAGTCTGCCCGGCCTTTTGTCTGCTCTGCTGGTTCTTACCCTGTATTCCAGTGCGTTTATCTGCGAAATCATCAGAGGAGCTCTTGCTTCTGTGGATATGAAGCAGCTGGAGGCAGCCCATGCATTAGGAATGACAAAATTCAGAACGTACCTTCGCATCGTGATTCCTCAGGCGGTCATTGTAGCACTTCCGAATTATTTCAACTTTGTGCTGGCTATGCTAAAAGGATCTTCCGTTGTGTTTGTTATTTCTGTCATGGACATGATGTCAGTGGCCAAAATTGCAGCGGAGAACGGATACCGCTTCGTGGAAGCATATACTCTGGTAGGTGTCATGTACATTATTTTCAGTCTGGTATTCAGTACCGTGTTTGGAAAAATAGAAGTCAGAGCAAAGCAGCATATGGGAATTATTGTAAAATAAAGGAATTGTCTGTGAAGAATGATTAAGTAAGGAGTGAACGTTATGAAGGAACAGGAGATACGCAGCGTATTCGACCGTGTGGCTGCGCAGTATCCGGGAGCAAAATGGGCTGCGTGCAGTCTCGATTTTTCCGTATATAAGGATCAGGGATATAATTATGGCCTGATTTTTTATTTTCCGATTAATAATGATATGACAATGGATGACTATGATGAGGAGCGGCAGAACAGGACACAGCAGTACGTATTCCCTCTGGCCGGAAAGCTGAGAGAGACGCTGCAGGAAGCGTCCGATGAGGCCGGTATCCGACTTCATATTCCGCCGATTCCGGTAGATCATCAGACACCGCCCTATATCATTCCGCTTTCGGTAAAAGAAATCGGAGTAAAATCCGGGATTGGCTGGATCGGAAAAAGTGACCTTCTGGTGACCTTTGCATATGGAACCAGAATCTGTACGGTGGGAGCTGTTTTTTATGCAGACAGTTTTACAGTAGGAGAGCCGGTGACCGAAAGCCGCTGCGGTGACTGTAATCTTTGCGTTGCGGCCTGTCCGTATCACAATATTTACGGAAATGAATGGAAAAAAGGTGTAACAAGGGATGATCTTGTAGATTATCATAAATGCAGTGTGGTTCGTTATGCTCTGGCGAAAAAGAAAAAGCTGGACAGAAAGATCAGCTGTGCCAGATGTGTGCTTTCCTGTCCGGTAGGCCTTGAAAATGTCCGGAAAGTACTGAAGGAGCATCCCGTGACAGAATAAAGCTGACGCTGGCGAGAATCATGGAAATGGAAAGGAAAAGTTATGTACAGATGTATATTTTGTCAGATGCTGACAGGAAAAGTAAAGAATCAGAAGGTATATGAGGACGATTCCCTTTACGCGTACCTGGATCCGAACCCATGGGGACCGGTACACATTGTTCTGTTTCCGAAAACACATACAGGTATTGGTGATTCAAAACGGAAAGAATATCAGATTCTGAAGCAGAAAATGCTGGACAACGTTCCGACAATAGCGCAGCTGGGCGGATGCGATTCAGATTATCAACTGTATACGGAAGAGGGAGAGGAACACAGGACACAGAATGAAGAGCATCTTCACTTTCATATTGTCGGAAAGAGGAGTGAATAATATGCCGCAGAGCAGATTGGGAAAACTGCTGGATGAGGTATGCAGCCAGTTCCCCGGTGCCGTATGGGGGGGCCTGCAGACTGGATTTTTCACAGTACAAAGGAAAAGAAATCTTTGACAAATATGTAGAGCTGCCGTATATTCTATCATTATGGAGAACTGATGGCAGGCCTGCCTGCTTTTGTTTATATAAACTACGGGGAGGATGGAATACATGAGAAGATTATCGCAGCGTACAGATGGATTTACCGATTCTGTGATCAGAAGAATGACGAGGATTTCAAATCAATACGGGGCAGTCAATCTGTCCCAGGGATTTCCGGATTTCGATCCGCCAAGGGAGATTCTGGAAAGACTGGCGCAGACGGCAGAAGAGAATGTGCATCAGTATTCTCTTACCTGGGGTGCACAGAATCTGAGGGAAGCGCTTGCTGACAAACAGTCTGCCCGAATGGGATTTTCCATTGATCCTGACCGTGAAATTGTAGTTACCTGCGGCAGTACAGAAGCAATGATGGCTGCCATGATGACAGTGGCAAATCCGGGTGACAAGGCAGTAATTTTTTCACCGTTTTATGAAAATTACGGGGCGGATACGATTCTTACGGGTGCAGAACCCATCTACGTTCCGCTGAACCCTCCGGAGTATACGTTTGATCCGGAGGTTCTTGAAGATGCTTTTCGTGCCGGAGCCGGCGTACTGATTCTGTGCAATCCTTCCAATCCCTGCGGAAAAGTGTTTACCAGACAGGAACTGGAACAGATCGCGTATCTGGTCAGAAAATATGATGCATACGTAGTGACGGATGAAGTATATGAACATATTGTTTATGCGCCGAACCACCATGTATATTTTGCATCCCTGCCGGGGATGCGGGAACGGACAATATGCTGCAGCTCTCTGTCAAAGACGTATTCGATTACCGGATGGCGTCTTGGCTATACCATAGCACCGCCGGAAATCACGGAGCGGATAAAAAAAGTCCATGATTTTCTTACAGTGGGAGCGGCAGCACCTTTGCAGGAGGCAATTATTCCGGGACTCAGATTTGAACAGAGCTATTATGATGAGCTTCTGAGGATTTACACGGACAAAAGAGCACTGTTCCTGGAGGGACTGGATGAAATAGGCCTGAGCCATAACGTACCGCAGGGTGCATATTACGTGATGATGGATATTTCAGAGTTCGGATATGAGGACGATCTGAAATTCTGCGAAGAGATGGCAGAAAAAGTCGGCGTGGGAGCAGTCCCCGGCTCCAGCTTTTTTCATGAGCCTGTTCATCATCTCGTACGTTTTCATTTTGCAAAAAAAGAAGAAACACTGAGAGAAGCACTGAACCGGCTGTCTGAAATCCGCCGGAAGATGCAAAGATAACGACAGTAATTCAGCTTCTCTAATGATCGGCGCAGAAGCTTCTCTCTACCGTAATGACGCAACAGCATCTGGCATCCTTTTCCTGCATCATCCGGTTTACCTTCTGAATCAGTTCATTATCCCGGGAAGCCGGTTCTTCCCGGGGAACTACAAGATCGAAAATCAGGTTTCGTCTCTTTTCCCCGTCCACCATCCTGAAATCATGCAGACTGTAGCGGGGATTAATCATTTTTACCACCTCTTCCGCCATACTGCGGTAGAGGAGCAGTTTCTCATCGTTTACAGCAATGGGATCCATATGAATCACGAGAAAAATTCCCAGCTGTTTCATAGCGTCGCGCTCGATCCGGTCAATAATCTCATGGGAGGTTTCGATGCTGACATTACTGGGCACCTCGGCGTGGATCGATGCCATCTTTCTGGAAGGTCCGTAGCTGTGTACAATCAGATCGTGCGTTCCGACGATTCCCTCATATTTTTCCACAAACCCCGAAATTTCTTCGGCTGTTTCATAGCTGACTGCTTCACCCAGCAGTGGTGCCAGCGTATCCTTTGCAATATTGATTCCTGCAATTATGACGATAACCGATACAATCAGCCCCACAATTCCATCGATGTTCTTTCCCCAGATACCGTATACCACCAGCGCAAGAATCGTTGCCGAGGTGGTGAGCACATCTCCCATGGAGTCTGCGGCGGTTGCCTTCATGACAGAAGAGTTGATCCGTCTGCCCAGTTTCCGGTTCATGTAAGCCATCCAGAGCTTCACAGTAATGGAAGCAGTCAGAATGCAGACGGACAGAATACTGAAGGTCATATCATTGGGATGCAGAATTTTGTCAAAAGAAGATTTGCACAGAGTCCAGCCTACTTCAATTACGAGAAAAGCCACAATCAGAGCGGTAATATATTCCATTCTTCCATGACCGAAGGGATGTTCTTCATCCGCGGGACGGTCTGCCAGTTTCACGCCTGCAAGACTGATAATAGACGATGCAGCATCCGAAAGATTATTGAAAGCGTCTGACATGACAGATACGGAATTGACAACAAATCCCACCGCCAGTTTCAGAAAAAACAGAAAGACGTTGCAGACGATGCCGACAATGCCTGCCAGTGTTCCGTAAGCCGTCCGTACCGCACTGTTTTCCGTATGTTCATAATCTTTAACAAATTTCTTAACAAGAAAATCTACCACGTTTCATCATTCCTTTCTTCAAAACTGCAGTATTTTCCACAATTCGTATTATTTTAGTCCAACAGATAAATATTGTCAATTCTTTACAGAGAAAAATCGCAGGCATGTTTTGTACTGTGTGATGCAGATGGAAATCCTCTGTTCTCTGTGATATAGTTGTATCATGAAAAATAACAGAACACAGGAGAACAAAAATGATAAACAGGGAAGACATGCTGGAACTGACAAGACGAATGATACCATCAAGGTCATCGGTATCAAGAATTGCAGGTGCATATTTTGATGAAGAGGGATATGTGGACGGTACCTTTAACACACATTTTCTGAAATTGTCACCGTCGGAGCGTGCCGGTAATCTGAATCTTGCAAAACTCGTGCTCCTTGCAAAAACGAATGAAGAACTGAGAGATTACAGGATTTCATCTGCACAAAGAAAGCCGGGCAGCATCTGGCAGCTTCTGGATGGAATAAAAGAAGCGGAGTTAAAAAATGATGCGTTTCTCGATATTTTTTATGAACTGCTCGGAGATCGGTTCCGGCTCGTGCATCCCTGGTACTGCTTTGTGTTTTACGGACAGTATGACATACCGGTGAAGGGAAGCGATAAAGAATGGATGGAGGGCTCTGAGGAGGTTTATCCGTATCTGCTGTGCATGATGGGGTCTCTGGCAGGAGAATATGAGCCAGGAAAACCGGAATATGGATTCCTGTATCCATCCTTCCGGGACAGAACTACAAACGAAGCGTATATCAATATTTTTGAAAAAGAACCCGGAAAACTGCGGGATTTCTTTGATTTTTGAACTGCAGCGATGGGCCGTTGCAGAATAGTTTTCAGGAATTTCTGCAACAGCCCCATCGCGCCCCAGGTCTCATGTGGGTTCGACCTGAAGAAGATGGTGTAATAAAATCGGCAGCTTTTCCGCGGTGGATGCCCTCAGAATGCAGACAGGATGATTACTGGTCTTTGCATTCTGAACACGTTTCCATACACGGTGCATCAAAACTGGGATTAAATGCATAGAAATTTTTCGCGTCCAGATCCTCCTGCACGGAGCGCAGTGCTTCTCCGAATCGCTGAAAGTGGACAATCTCTCTTGCCCGCAGGAACCGGATCGGATCTGCCACCTCCGGATCTTTGATCATACGCAGCAGATTGTCGTACGTTTTGCGTGCTTTCTGTTCTGCAGCAAGATCTTCAAACAGATCGGCGATGGGATCGCCGGAAGACTGAAATTCACAGGAATTAAACGGTATTCCTCCGGCGGACTGAGGCCAGATACCAACGGTGTGATCCGTATAATACGGAGCGAATCCGGCTTTCTCAATTTCTTCCGGTGTCAGGTTGCGTGTGAGCTGATGGACAATCGTTGCCACCATTTCAAGATGAGCCAGCTCCTCTGTGCCCACATCCGTCAGTACAGCCATCACGGTTCTGTTGGGCGCTGTGAAGCGCTGGGACAGATACCGCATGGAGGCGCCGATTTCGCCGTCGGGGCCGCCATATTGACTTGCAATGATCTGGGCGATTTTTGCATTCTGTGTTTTGATGTTTACGGGATACTGCAGTCTTTTTTCATAATTCCACATAAACTAACAATCGCCTCCTTCCCACGGCCAGGGCTCATTGACCCATTTCCAGGAACGTCCTTCTTCCGGATTTACAGTTGAGACGGTCAGGGGACCGAAAAGTCTGGCGTATTCTTCCAGTGCAAAATTTCGCTTTTCATTAAAAATGCGGAAATGCTCCAGAGCTTCCTCGCAGTCGGGATGGGTATCCAGGAATAAAAGTGTTTCGTAGACGACAAAGCTTACTTCTGTGATATAATTCAGCAGCTGTTTCCGGCTGCACGTGGGCACATCACTGCGCCAGTCTCTTTCCTGGTCACATCTGCGTCTGCTGTATTTTTCCTGTTCTTCGCATTCGCAGGGCATGGGACGTTCTCTTTGTTCTTCCCTCTTTTCACATCTGCAGGGCATGGGACATTCGCTTCGTTCTTCCCGATTTTCTCTCTCACACGGCATGGACCGCTCGCTTCGTCTCTGATACATTTCGTTTCCGGGGGTATCTGACGGGCAGCAGCCTGGATTCATATTCCTCCTGGTTCCGTACATCATCATACTCTGATTGCGGCAATTTATCCGGTTCACCATCTTTTTCCTCCTTTTCCGCAGAATGGTTTGCAGAGTTCAGGGAACATGGTTCCGAAACGCAGTCCACGTTCCGGTGAGAAAAGACCGTCCCAGCGCTGAAAGGGTACGTATCCCATTGCCAGCGGGACACCGGATTCTTCCAGGTGCTTATAGACAGAAGCTACAGGGCCGGATCCGGAGGGACCGCAGCCACAGTTGCGTCGATGCTGATCAGACATATTCTACCTTCCTGATTTTTCATGATTCTGTATTAAAGTATGTCAGAAAGGGCGAAGCTGTTACGCATTACCATACAGGAAGGATCAGTTCAAGGAAAAATACGATGAGACAGCAGGAGACTGCCACCGGAAACAAACCTGCACCGTACCATGCAAGAATGATCCCGGTGATAAGAGCCACAGCTCCTGCAGCCGGTGACTGAGTGGCATGAAGGATAGCCGGAAAAGTCATAACTGCCAGTGTCACGTAGGGCACATAATAGAGAAATGACTGAAGAAAACGGTTTTTGATCTGGCTGCGGATCAGTGTCAGCGGCAGCACACGGATTATAAATGTGATTATAATCATGATAGCGATGTAAAGGTATGTATTATGCGTCATGTTCATTCTCCTTTTCTTCCTGACTGACCGGAAACAGTATTGCGGCGGCCGATGAAATCACGACTGTCAGAAGAATCGTGCGTGTTCCCTCCGAGCAGGATGACAGAAACGGGATGATGGTGGCAGCCCAGCTTGCAGCGAAGCTGATCAGAATCAGACCGGCAACAATCCGGTTTTTCCGGGTAGGTGGGATGATTACAGCCAGGAACATTCCAAACAGTGCAACGCCGAGAGCACTGACAATTCTGTCCGGCAGCATATTGCCTGCAACGATGCCCAGCGCAGTTCCGGCAGCCCAGCAGGGCGAAGCAACAAGCAGAGCACCGAAGGTGTACCAGGGGTTCAGAAATCCCGGCCTTGCGATGGAGATACCAAAGATTTCGTCTGTAATTCCGAAACCGGTAAGAAGACGCAGCGACAGCGGCGTATCCGGTGAGAGCTTCTGGCTCAGGGCACAGCTCATCAGCAGATATCTGGCGTTTGTGATGATCGTAATGACGGCCACCTCCAGATAGGCGGCATTGGCTGCAATCAGGGAAAATACGGCATACTCACCGGCTGAAGCATTCGTAAAAAGACTTGCAAAAAAGCCCTGAAATGCGGTCAGGCCTGCATTTCGTGCAGCAATTCCCAGTGAGAAGGCAACGGCAAAATAACCGAGTCCGATGGGAATACCGTCCCGCATACCGGGAAACAGCTCTTTTTTCACAGGACAGACAGATGATTTTTTCTGGTGATATCTGATATGATCAATCATGATGACACTTCTTTCTTTTGTTTTTCTTTTCTGTATACAGTATCTGCCGTTTTCCGGCAGAAGTGCTGCCAGACTATTATAGCAACTGAACTGCGAATAGTAAAACAGTTTTTGATGCAAAAAATCTGATGGTTTTACTGGAAAAATGGAGGAGGATATGATATGATAACCGGGTAATTTTACAAAGTATACAAGATGGAAGGGATTTTATGGCAGTTCGATCCGATAATCTTCGTCCTGTCCGAAGGAGCAGCCCGCCGGGGAAGAACAGATCCAAAAACAGGAAGCTTACCCGTGGAGTTCTGGGGGCAGACAGAGACTATTTTGATTATAATCTTCTGGCGATCGTGATTCTGCTGACCTGTTTTGGCCTGGTCATGCTGTACAGTACCAGTGCGTATGAGGCCATGATGGAGTCAGGCGGAGATGATATGTCGTATTTCAGAAAACAGGCGGCGATCAGTATTGTAGCACTGCTGATGGCACTGGGCGGTTCTCAGATTGACTATCACTTTATCGCTCGGTTCTCGATGCCGATTTACTGGATTTCCGTCGGCTTCCTGGTTATCACAAAGGTTATCGGAAGAGAGGTAAACGGTGCAAAGCGTTGGATTTATTTCGGACCGGTATCATTTCAGCCGGCAGAGCTTGCCAAGCTGGCAGTTATTCTGTTTTTGCCTGTGCTGATTGTGAAGATCGGGAACAAGATGCGTGGATGGAAGCCGGCAGCTACAGTATTTGCGTTTGGTTTCATTTCCGCTTTCTGTACGTACGTCTTCACGGATAACCTCAGTACGGCAATTATTATTCTCGGTATCACTGTGATTCTGATTTTTATTGCCCATCCGAAGACGAAACCGTTTCTGATCGGAGGCGGAATTGCTGCCGTACTGGTAGCCATTGTGGTTCTGGTTCTTGTAAATTCCGCACAGAATTCTGACAGCTTCCGAATCAGAAGAATCCAGGTATGGCTGGATCCGGAGTCTCACGCAAGTCTGGGCGGATACCAGGTCATGCAGGCGCTTTATGCTATCGGTTCAGGCGGATTTTTCGGAAAGGGACTGGGAAACAGTGCACAGAAGCTGGGAGCGCTACCTGAAGCACAGAATGATATGATATTTTCGATTATCTGTGAGGAGCTTGGCGTCTTTGGCGCGGTGCTCGTGATTCTTATGTTTGTTTTCATGCTGTACAGACTGTTTTTCATTGCCCAGAATGCACCGGATCTTCTGGGATCGCTGATCGCATCCGGTATTTTCGTTCACATTGCCCTGCAGGTGGTGCTGAATATTGCCGTGGTGACGAACCTGATACCGACCACAGGCATTACGCTTCCGTTTGTCAGTTACGGAGGCACTTCGATTTTGTTTCTGATGGCGGAAATGGCGCTGGCACTCAGCGTGTCGCGGCAGATCCGTTTTAATCCATAAAAGAATAGTTGAGGAGAGAAGATTATGAGTAAAGTAAAGACAAGATTTGCACCGAGCCCCACGGGAAGAATGCATGTGGGAAATCTCAGAACCGCACTGTATGCGTATCTGATTGCAAAGCATGAGGGAGGAACCTTTATGCTGCGTATTGAAGATACTGACCAGGAGCGGTACGTGGAAGGTGCTGTGGACATTATTTACCGCACCCTGCAGAAGACAGGACTGATTCATGATGAAGGTCCGGACATTGACGGCGGCTGCGGACCGTACGTGCAGAGTGAGCGTCAGCAGGCCGGTATCTATATGAAATACGCAAAAATGCTGATCGAAAAAGGAGAAGCATATTACTGCTTCTGTGACAAAGAGCGTCTGGAATCTCTGAAGCAGGAAGTGGCAGGGAAGGAGATCGTTGTGTATGACAAACACTGTCTCCATCTCTCCAAAGAAGAGATCGAAGCGAAACTGGCAGCAGGCGTTCCTTACGTAATCCGTCAGAATGTGCCGCAGGAAGGTACCACAAAATTTGTGGATGAGATTTACGGCGAGATCGAAGTTCCGAATGCGGAGCTTGACGATATGATTCTGATCAAATCAGACGGATATCCGACATACAACTTTGCCAATGTGGTGGATGACCACCTGATGGGAATTACTCACGTAGTGCGGGGCAATGAGTATCTTTCCTCCGCACCGAAGTATAACCGTCTCTATGAGGCGTTCGGCTGGGAAGTACCGGTTTATGTACACTGCCCGCTGATTACAAATGAGGAGCACAAGAAACTGAGCAAACGGTCCGGACATTCTTCCTATGAGGATCTTCTGGATCAGGGATTCGTCTCAGAGGCAATCGTTAACTATGTGGCGCTGCTTGGCTGGTGCCCGGAAGACAACCGTGAGATTTTCTCCCTTCCGGAACTGGTGGAAGCATTTGACTATCATCATATGAGCAAATCGCCGGCCGTATTTGATGTGCAGAAGCTGCGCTGGATGAACGGCGAGTATCTTAAGGCCATGGATGATGAAAAATTCTATGAAGCTGCGCTTCCTTACCTGAAAAAAGCCATTTCCAGGGATCTTGATTTCCGGAAGATTGCTGCGATGGTAAAAACACGTATCGAAGTTTATCCCGATATTGAGGAGATGGTGGATTTCTTTGAGAAACTGCCGGAATACGATGTATCCATGTTTACGCACAAAAAGTCAAAAACAAGTGCTCAGTCCAGCTATGAGGTTCTGACTGAGATTCTGCCCCGTCTGGAGCAGCAGGAGGATTTCAGCAACGATGCACTGTTTGAGCTGCTGAAAGCGTATGTGGACGAGAAAGGCTGCAAGGTGAATTTCGTCATGTGGCCGGTCCGTGTGGCTGTTTCCGGAAAACAGATGACACCTGCAGGAGCAACGGAGATTATGGAAATTCTGGGAAAAGAAGAGTCTGTTGCAAGAATCAGAAAAGCCATTGAAATGTTAGGTGAATAATGCAAATCAGCAATGCACAGTCAAGGGCAATCGCCCATGGAACAGGTCCCGCCATGGTACTGGCGGGACCCGGTTCCGGAAAAACCCTGGTAATTACACAGCGAACAAAATACCTGATAGAACATGACCACGTAAGACCACAGGAGATTCTTGTGATTACGTTTACGAAAGCGGCCGCACTGGAAATGAAGAGCCGTTTTTCTGTTGTGTCCGACGCAGCAGGTGTCACTTTCGGGACGTTTCATGCCGTCTTTTTTCAGATTCTGAAACAGGCGTACCATTTTTCCGGGGAGAATATCCTGCGGGAAGAACAGAAATACCAGATTTTACAGTCACTTCTGAAGGAAGCACGTATGGCACCGGAAGAGGAAAAGGAACTGCTTCCGGAGCTTGCTTCTGAGATCAGCATGATAAAAAATGAGCGGATTGATCTGGAACATTACTATTCCAGATCATGTTCTGAGGATTTGTTTCGCACCGTTTTCAGAAAGTATGAGTCGATCCATCGGGAGATGGGACTGCTGGATTTTGATGATATGATGACGTACACGTACGAACTGCTGACCCAGAGAAACGATATTCTTGCATCATGGCAGAATCGGTTTGTATATATTCTTGTGGATGAATTTCAGGATATAAATCTTCTGCAGTATGAGATCCTGAAGCTTCTGGCGGCGCCGCAGAACAATCTTTTTATTGTGGGAGATGATGACCAGTCCATATACCGGTTTCGCGGAGCAAAACCGGAGATTATGATGAATTTTACAAAAGATTATCCCGATGCCGAACGGATTCTGCTGGATCAGAATTTCCGGTCAGTGGGACCTGTAGTTCGCGGTGCGCTGCAGGTGATCGGTGAAAACCGTCACCGTTTTGAAAAGAAGATCACACACGTCCGAACGGGTGGAGAAGGGATTGATATCAGGGAATTCGGTACCCAGGAGCATGAGAGTCTGCAGCTTGTACAGTGTATACAGAAAAGCCTTGAAAAAAATATTCCCTGTTCGGAGATTGCCGTACTGTTTCGGACGAACCAGGGTGCAGGTCCATTTGCGGAGCGGCTGATGGAATTTCAGATTCCGTTCGTGATGAGGGATGCGCTGCCCAATATTTATGAACACTGGATCGCGAAGGATATTTTTGCGTATCTGCATCTGGCTCTGAACGGTTTCGACCGGAAGGATTTTCTTCAGATCATGAATCGGCCAAAACGGTATATCAGTCGCGATTCTCTGGAAGGAGATCCTGTATCTTTTGAGACACTGCGAACGTTTTATAAAGATAAGGACTGGATGGAAGATCGGATTGACCGTCTGGAGACGGACCTTCGCATCCTGAAAAACATGATTCCGTACGCCGCGGTTAACTATATCCGTCACGGAATGCAGTATGAAGAATACCTGCTGGAATATGCGAAAGCCAGAAAAATAAAGCCGGAGGAACTCACAGAACTCCTGGACGAAATTCAGCAGGGTGCAAAACCATTCCGGACGTATGAAGAATGGTTTGGGCATATTGAGGAGTACAAAAAGAAACTGGAAGAAAAAAGAGAAAGACGGGATCAGAAGGAAGACGCGGTCACTCTGGCTACGCTCCACGGTGCCAAGGGACTGGAGTTTCAGGAAGTATTTCTTGTAGATGTGAATGAAGATATAATCCCTCACAGAAAGGCTTCGCTGGAGGCTGATATCGAGGAGGAACGGCGGCTCTTTTACGTGGGAATGACGCGGGCAAAGGACAGGCTGCATCTTTTTTATATCAGAGAGCGCTATGGAAAAAGAATGGAACCGTCACGTTTTCTCGATGTTTTTCTGGAATAATTGAGAAGGAATACCTTTGACAGGAAAATGCTGCGGCTGCACCGGAACAGAATCCGGATATGCAGTCGCAGCATAAAACATTCTGACAGAAACATTATTCTTCTTCGTCTGCAGGAACAAGCTCATCGTACTCCAGAGCATCAAGCCACTCATCAAAACCGTCAGAAGCAGCCTCATATTCATCGTCATCTTCGATATTCTCCAGAACCGGTATGCCGTTCTCTTCTCTGAAACGGTAAATAAATACTTCACCGTCTTCATTTTCACCCTGCTCATTCAGAGGAAGCAGTGCAATATATTCCTTTCCTGCCGCTTCAAAAATGGTAAGAATCGAGCATTCAATTGTCTCATCGTTATCCAGGGTCAGTGTGATGGTCGCTTTTCCGTCTCCACAATCCTCGCTGCAGCCCGCACAGTTGCCGCCGCATGTCTCAAAATCACTCATTTGCGGTACCTCTCTTAAATAAATTTAGCGCAGTTGCTCTGCTTCCTTCACTTTACCAGAAATAAAAGAAAATAGCAAGAACTGTGATAATAATTTGTAAAACTGTAAGATAATACTGGGAAAACTGCCGGGAAAATGGTATACTGATTATGATTTGTGTTACAGAATAAACAGACAACAGGAGAATAAGTATGAAATTAATATCTTGGAATGTAAATGGACTCAGAGCATGTATGCAGAAAGGATTTCTCGATTTTTTCCATGAAATCGATGCAGATATCTTCTGTATTCAGGAGAGCAAACTCCAGGAAGGTCAGATATCACTGGAGACGGAAGGATAT
The DNA here is from genome assembly GCA_034093895.1 of Candidatus Choladocola sp. GTDB lineage: Bacteria > Bacillota > Clostridia > Lachnospirales > Lachnospiraceae > Choladousia. The sequence continues at coordinate 15,417 of JAXEBU010000168.1, forward strand.
TATCAGTACTGGAATTATGCAAAAAAGAAAGGTTATTCTGGAACGGCCATATTTACGAAAAAAGAGCCGCTGTCTGCTTCTTTCGGGATCGGGATGGAAGAGCACGATCAGGAAGGACGGGTTATTACTCTGGAGTACGAGAAGTTTTATTTTGTCACCGTTTATACGCCGAATTCGCAGAATGAACTTGCCAGACTTCCGTACCGTATGCAGTGGGAGGATGATTTTCTAGCATATCTGAAAAAGCTTGAGGAGAAGAAGCCTGTCATTTTTTGCGGGGATCTCAATGTTGCCCACAGGGAAATTGACCTGAAAAATCCGAAAACCAATCGGAAGAATGCAGGATTTACCGATGAAGAAAGAGAGAAATTCACACAGCTTCTGGAGCACGGTTTTGTTGATACGTACCGTTATTTTTATCCGGATCAGGAAGGAATCTACAGCTGGTGGTCTTACCGGTTCCGTGCGCGGGAAAAAAATGCGGGATGGCGTATTGACTACTTCTGCGTATCAGAGAGTCTGAAAGACAATCTGAGAGGTGCGTCAATCCATACGGATGTTTACGGTTCGGATCACTGTCCGGTGGAGCTTGAAATTGATATCTGAACATGACGCTGCAACAATTGCAGGAAGGAGAGAGACAGTGAAAGAGTGCGAATTCAGAATGATTGAAGACAGAAACAGAACACCGGGAGCAGTGGTGGAGAAGGACGGCGTCCATTTCGGATTCTACGGATCCGGGCAGGAGAGGCCGGTACTGCTGCTCTACAAAAAAGGGTGCATGGAAGTGGAAGCGGAAATTCCTTTTCCGCAGCCGTCTCCGGCAGACAGTCTGTATACGATGAAAGTAAAGATTCCGGCAGCTCAGTATGAATACAATTTCCGGGAAGGAGATACAGTAATCACGGATCCCTATGCCGGACTGGTCTGCGGCAGAGAGCAGTTTGGCCAGCTTCCGCCTCTTTCTCCCCATGGTATCCGCGGCGGCTTTGTGACGAAGAAGTTCGACTGGGGAGAGGATGTTCTTCCGGAAATTCCGTATGAGGATGCGGTCATGTATCATCTTCATGTCCGCGGTTTTACGATGCAGAAAAACTCCGGTGTCCGAAAAAAAGGTACCTTTGCCGGGCTGAAAAACAAAATCCCGTATCTGAAAGACCTGGGTGTCAATCAGGT